>NZ_DRGM01000168.1 GCF_011050055.1 Pseudoalteromonas prydzensis
AACTACTTAGTTTCACAAGGTTTAGTGTCATTGAGAGATATTTGGATCAACATTCATTACGGGAGATGAACCGCCCATTGCGGACCCGCATGATGGGTGGTGTGGGGGCTGGAGGTTAGAGACCTCCGGCTACCCGATTAGCAGTTACAAATACTGAACTAGGATTCTTCTTAGAATATGAGGGAGTTCTCTAGCCATCATGTACATTCGCTCATCTGGCATATGCATGTCTCGCATAAGAGGGTGTTCAAATGATAATTCGATAAGTTCTTGGAATGCCTCAACAGTGTCACGTTTTTCGTCACGATCAACCTTTGAGCGCAATGTTCTTGTAAGGTCGATTCCTGCATCATAAATCCATGGAAAATCTTCACGAAATAAGCTTATAACTATTTGAAAGCCTGTTAAGTTTTTTTCAAATCGAGGTGACATGTGCAAAAGCTCTTCCAACATATGAGGGTGAAAATTTTTCCTTTTTCTCATACGATTTTCTTTTTCACGTTCCGTACGGGAAATAATTTCGCCTAACATAACTCGGAGTCCTTCAAGTTCTTTATGAACATCAAGATTAGGGCTTCTTAGTAATTTTTGATTAACACGAGAAAGATCGAGGATTTCTTCAAGAATTTGGTTTGATACTAAATCTTGTTGTTGATTTTCTTCAAGCTTTTCTACCTTAGGTTGCCCATCAATCAGTTTATTTAATCGGCTCTCTAAATCTGGATACCAAACATCTAATGCTTTTTCTAATCTTTCAGAGGTAAGTTGCTCTGTAGAGTCTGCTTTGTTTAAAGATAATAATAACTTTTTAACATCTTCTTTTTCAAAAATTGTAGATTGAAACTGTAGGATTGGTCCGTTTACTTCAGACCTCTTAATATCAAAAAGGAATGGACTGACATAAGATTTATCCATTGTTTTTGAAAGTGCTCCTGCTTCAAATGTAAGCCAAGGAGCATGCAAGTTTTCTTTAGTTACACATAAAATACCATAACTTGAATCTGCTAATTCTGACGCAATATCAGTACTCCAACGAGCACCTTTATCTATATCTTCTGACGAAACATAAGGCTCAATTGATTGAATAACAGATGGAATCCAGTCCCTTAGTGTTAGTGCAACTTTATGACTTACTTCCCCAGACCAACTTAAAAATACTTTCATTTACCTTCCTTTGGAATTACACCGAAACTTTGCTTGTACTGCTAACAGCTTATTGAACACCACTTTGGGGGTTTATAACACCCCAAAACGGCGTATATTACATTGCTTAATAATTCCACTAAACAACTTCAATGTAAACATGTAATTACGTAGGCTATAAAATGACTATTGTTAAAATAGACCAAAAAGACTTTTAATAATGTTATGGGATAAAAACAAACACTGTATAAATAAACAGTATCGCTAAATATGCCATTTTTTTGCTTATAAAACATTCAGCTCACTGGCTGGTAATTTAGCTCGGTGGTTTTAATTTTTGCTGCTGTTGATTATGATGAGCGTATACCCTGCCTTTTTAAATCCATTAAGGTTTTTCCGTCATTTCATTAAGGATTATCTCATGTCTCGCTATAACGAATCTCCAGAGCAAGTTGCACAGGCCACTGAGGGCTATGTGATGCAGCAAACTATGTTACGCATTAAAGATCCCAAACCGTCGCTGGCATTTTATCAAAACATATTAGGTATGAAGCTGTTGGGTAAGTATGACTTTCCGGGTATGAAATTTACCTTGTACTTTTTAGGCTATGAGCAAGACTTGCCAGAAGGCGATGATAAAGAAAAAACCCAGTGGGTGTTTCGCCGCCCTGCTTTAATAGAGCTTACTCATAACTGGGGCACTGAAAGCGACGATAGCTTTACGGGCTATGTTAGCGGTAATGAGGAACCAAAAGGCTTTGGCCATATTGGTATTAGCGTACCCGATGTATACGCTGCGTGTGAGCGCTTTGCTAAATACGATGTGGAGTTTGTGAAAAAACCAGATGATGGCTCAATGAAAGGCCTCGCCTTTATTAAAGACCCTGACGGTTACTGGATTGAAATACTCTCGCCGGAGGGTATAACTGAGATCATTCAATCGCAATAAAAAACATTAAAAATAAAAAAGCCTGCAAATGCAGGCTTTTTGTTTACAAGTACTGTGAAAAACTTGAATTTAACGACGTAGTGCGTCTATACGTGCGTCAAGCGGTGGGTGAGATGAAAACAACTCAGCCATGCCTTTACCACTGGCAATACCAAACGCCATCATTGAGCCTTCTAATTGCGATGGGTGGTTTTGCTTTAATCGCTCTAGTGCTGAACGCATTTTATCTGCGCCTACCAACTGAGCTGCGCCGTTATCGGCTGCAAACTCACGTTTACGGCTGTAATGAGCAACCACTATACTTGCCAATACGCCAAATAATACTTGGAATAACATATCAAATAGGAAGTAAGTCCAGCTACTGCCACCCTCTTCTTCATCACTATTGATAAAGTTGTCAACAATGCCAGCCAGTATTTTTGCGGCAAAAATAACAAAGGTATTCACCACACCTTGGATCAAGGTCAACGTAACCATATCGCCATTGGCAATATGCGAAACCTCATGAGCAAGTACCGCCTCGGCTTGATCTTGGCTCATATGCTGTAATAAACCAGAGCTTACAGCCACCAGCGAATTATTTTTACTCGGGCCTGTCGCAAAGGCATTCATTTCAGGGCTATCGTAAATCGCCACTTCCGGCATAGCAATACCGGCTTTTTTAGCTTGCGTAGCCACTGTTTGCACTAACCAGTGCTCAGTTTCGTTACGCGGTTGCTCAATCACATAAGCGCCGGTTGACTTTTTCGCCATCCATTTTGACATGAATAAAGAAATAAAAGAGCCACCAAAACCAAATACAGTCGCAATTAGTAAAATTCCGCCAAGGCTACGATGGCTTAAGCCCAGCGCACTCATTATTATTGAAAGCACCACACCTAATACCAACATAACCGCGAGGTTAGTTAATAAAAACAAAAATACACGTTTCATACGAGTTCTCCAAAAATAACATTTATTGCTGAGCGATTTACTATGTTTGATCGGCTTTGAGCAATCACTGCGTTATGACACACTATGTCATAACGTCAGCGCCATTCTGTGACAAACTATGTCACAACACAAGGGTTATTTATGGATTTATTGATAATTTTTCAAGTAGGGTTTTATAAATTTGTAATTTAGGGGTTTGCTCTGTGTATGGGCTAATGGCAAGCAGTGGAAATGGTAAACGTGTTTTGAGTGAGTCTAGGTTTGCTTGGTATTCATCCATAGTGGCATCAACTTGGTTTGCGATCCAACCTACACAGTTAATCCCTAAACTTTGCATATGCGCAGCACTAAGTAATGCATGATTTATACAGCCTAACTTCATACCGACGACTAATATAACCGGCAGTTGCTCTGCTTTTACCCAGTCATATAAATACTCGTTATTATTAATAGGTAATACCCAGCCGCCCGCGCCTTCTGTTAACAGATAATCTGCGCCTTGTTGCTTAACATTTTGATAAGCCGTGCTGAGCTTTTCTACTGTTATATTTATACCCGCTTGCTCTGCAGCTATATGGGGAGCTATTGGCGGCGCAAATGCAAATGGGTTAATAATGTCGTATTTAGCGTTTACTGTGGCACTTTCCATTAGCATTAGCGCATCGGCATTAACGAGCTGCTCAAATGCCATTTCACACCCAGAGGCAATCGGCTTAAAACCTATTGCACGCTTTTTATGTTGTGCGAGTAACTTTAACAGCAAACTGGTTACATGGGTTTTACCGGCATCGGTATCTGTACCGGTAATAAAAAACTGGTTCATGGCGTGGCCTTATTATTTTTACTGGGCTTTTTCTAATGATAACAATACCACATGGTAAGATACATGGGCTTTATTGTTTGAAAGCGGATAGGCATCACAGACTTTTTTTAGTGCTGATTTAGTTAATAAACCACGGCGACTTGTTGCGTGATTGTGGGTGGTGGCACCAATAGCCTTAATCGATTTTATAGCCGCTAATGCACTGCTGTGTTGATCGGTATAAATTACTTTATTTGAGGCGTTGATCTTAAACCCTGCCTTTTCGACCGATTGGTTTATATTACTATGACTTGCAAACTGATTAATATGACTATGGGAATCAAGCGCTGCAAAGGCAGTTTTTATCTCATTTAATGATCCTGCAACAACCGTACTAATATAGGCTTGCCCGCCTGGCTTTAATGCTTGATAAAGCGAGTGCATTAGCGTTTCAAAATCAGCAGACCACTGGAGCGCAAAATTACTAAAAACCACATCAATACTGTTTGCTTGCAGCGGTAAATTATCCATATCGGCGCACAGTTTTGGGGTATTTAAGGCACTGCTTTTTAGCATGTCAAAACTTAAATCTATAGCAATAACTTGGCCAAATAATGCCTTTAAAGCCTGAGTATTAACCAGCGGCCCTGCCCCTAGGTCAACACAGAGCTTGTTAGGGTTTGCAGTAATGAGTTTAAATAAATCATTAGCCGCTTGTTTTTGCACATTGGCATGCTGGCTGTAACTGTTTGCTGCTTTTGAAAAGTTATGCGCAGTGGTTTTTTTTAAAACCTGAGCCGCTATACACACAGCCGAGGAACTAACTGGCTTAGCTTTAATTGCCTGCGGGCTTATCATGCTATGGCCTTTTGTAAACTACCAACGAGTTGTTTAATATCGTCATGAGTGTGGGCTGCACTTAAGGTAATACGCAAACGCGAGGTATTGTGTAAAACGGTTGGCGGGCGAATAGCCGTTAGCCAAATACCTTGCTGCTTTAATTGCTCACTGGCTTTTAACGTTTGCTCAGCGCAGCCTAAAACGATTGGCTGAATCGCGGTATTGGAGTCCATTAGCGCAATCTGCTGTTCAGCCGCTAAGCGCTTAAACAGCGCAATATTGGCGTTTAATTTAGCTCGCTTGTCGTTAGCGTCTCTTATACTTTTAATACGTGCCAAGGTATGAGAGGCAATAAACGGTGACATAGCGGTTGAATAGGTATAATCACGATTAAACTGCAGCATATACTCTATAAAATGCTGCGAGCCTAATACGCACGCCCCGCTACTAGCAACGGCTTTACCAAAGGTGATCACTAAAATATCTGGCATACACGCTTCATTGATTAATGACTCACAACTACCCAGCCCGGTTTTACCCAGCACACCAAAACCATGAGCGTCGTCTATCATTAACCAGGCATTATGCTGTTTTGCTAAGGCGAATAGCGCTTTAATTGGCGCGGTATCGCCATCCATCGAGAACACGCCCTCAGAAATGATTAGCTTATTGCGCGCTTTTGATTTCTCTAATCGTGAACGAAGATGGTTTATATCGTTATGGTTAAAGCGTATTAAAGCTGCGTTGGCGTGTAATGCGCCATCAATTAAACTGGCATGGTTTAACTTATCTTGAAAAATAGCACTGTGTTGCGCCGTCGCTTTATCTTGAAACAACGCCTTAATAACACTGCTATTTGCGCTGAAGCCTGAATTAAACAGCATGCCAGCTTGATAACCCAAAGCACTACATAAAGCTTGCTCAAGCGCTTGCTGTGGTTGTTGATAACCCGTAACTAATGCTGAGCTGTGACTACCTAACAATGGCGCGCTGGGTAACTCCACCGGTGAATCACCAAACCCTAAGTAATCGTTACTCGCAAAGTTAAGGTAGCTTTTATCATTAACCGTGATTGTGCGCGCCGTTGCACTTTGTACTACATAGCGTTTACGCAGTAGCTGCTGTGCTTTGCGTTCATCTAAATGGGTGTTTATAAATTCAAATGACATAAATGCTTTAACCTTCAACGCGATACTTTAAACCATTATCCTATTACTGAGCGCTTTAGGCTTCGTAAAACATCTCTGAGGTTGCTTTATCTGCTACCGCTGACGATAACGACGCTTCATAGGCTTCGTCTGAATAATCGTGGCGTTTTTCAGGGTTCATGCCTAATTTTTTAATTAACTTCATATCGGCATCGGCTTCTGGGTTTTCTGTGGTTAATAGTTTATCACCATAAAAAATTGAATTAGCACCGGCAAAAAAGCACATTGACTGCATTTGTTCATTCATCGCATTACGCCCTGCTGATAACCGTACATAACTGTGTGGCATCATAATACGTGCTGTGGCAATGGTACGAATAAACTCAAAGTGGTCTAAATCATCAACGCTCTCCAGTGGTGTGCCTTTTACTTTAACCAGCATATTAATTGGCACACTCTCTGGTTGTTGCGGTAGATTAGCTAGCTGCATTAATAAACCAAAACGATCGGCTGCTTGTTCACCCATACCAACAATACCGCCTGAGCACACTTTCATACCGGCATCGCGTACATTACCGATTGTATCAAGACGATCTTGAAACGTACGGGTAGTGATAATTTGCTCATAGTATTCTGGCGAGGTATCGAGGTTATGATTGTAATAATCAAGGCCGGCATCGCGCAGTGCATGGGCTTTTTGATTATCCAGCATGCCTAGTGTCATACAGGTTTCAAGGCCAAGCTCTTTCACTTCTTTCACCATTTGCGAAATATACGGCATGTCTCTGTCTTTAGGATCCGACCATGCAGCCCCCATGCAAAAGCGAGTCGCGCCTTTTTGTTTTGCTAACCGCGCTTGTTCAACCACTTTTTCAACTTCAAGCAGACGTTCGCGTTCTAAATCAGTTTTATAGTGACCCGATTGCGGGCAATATTTACAGTCTTCTGGGCAGGCGCCTGTTTTAATTGACAGTAAAGTCGATATTTGCACTTCATTAGGATTAAAATTAGCACGATGTACCGACGCGGCCTTAAACAATAAATCGTTAAACGGCATTTCAAATAAGGCTTTTACTTGTTGATGTGTCCAATCGTGGCGAACAGCTGCAAACTCCATAACTCTCTCTTTTTATTTTTCATGACGGTGATATTGGCTTAGTCTACGACTTGCCGTAACATTGTCAACGAACTCAACCAGCATTAAGCTTACCAATGAATAAAAAACACACGATAGACCTTGATTTTGATCGCCAGCACATTTGGCACCCTTATACATCGATGACTCAACCTTTGCCTGTGTACCCTGTTAGTCACACCCAAGATAATCGTATTTTCTTAGCCACGGGTGAAGTGCTCATAGATGGTATGGCTTCTTGGTGGAGCGCCATCCATGGTTATGGCCACCCAGTATTAAAAAATGCCGCGATCGAGCAAGTTGATAAAATGAGTCATGTGATGTTTGGCGGGCTAACCCACGCGCCTGCAGTAGAGCTGTGTAAAAAGCTGGTCGCAATCACACCAAGCAAATTACAAAAAGTGTTTTTAGCAGATAGCGGCTCAGTGTGTGTTGAAGTGGCGATAAAAATGGCGTTGCAGTACTGGCTCAGCCAAGGTATCACCAGCAAGCAAAAACTAATGACGCCGTTAAAAGGCTATCATGGCGATACCTTTGCAGCGATGAGTGTATGTGATCCTATCAACTCAATGCACTCGCTATACCAAGGGTTTTTACCCGAGCATGTATTTGTGCCAGCGCCAGTAAGCCAATTTAGCCACGCTTTTGATCAGCAAGAAGCACAACGACTTACTGAGTATTTCGCACAGCATCATCAACACATAGCAGCGTTTATTATTGAACCAATCGTGCAAAATGCCGGTGGCATGAACTTTTATCACCCTGAGTATTTAAAAACCGTGCGTAAGTTATGCACAGAATATGACGTACTGTTAATTTGTGACGAAATAGCCACTGGATTTGGCCGTACTGGTAAGTTATTTGCTGTAGAACATGCAGATATAGAGCCCGATATTTTATGTATAGGCAAAGCACTCACAGGTGGCATGATGACCTTATCAGCCACCTTAACCACAGATAAGATAGCCATTGGTATCAGCGAAGGTGAAGCCGGTGTATTAATGCATGGCCCAACCTTTATGGGTAACCCACTGGCCTGTGCAGTGGCTTGTGCAAGTATTGATTTATTAATTGAACAAGATTGGCAAGCGCAAATAACCCATTTAAACGATGCGCTGCAAGCATTACAGCGTTGCAGTGAGCTTGAGCAGGTTGTTGAGGTAAGAACACTTGGCGCAATAGGTGTAGTTGAACTCGATACTGTAATCAATGTTGCCAAGATCCAAGCTTTCTTCATCAGCCAACATGTCTGGATCCGCCCATTTGGTAAGCTTATCTATTTAATGCCACCGTATATTAGCAGCGAAGAGGATATAACCATGTTGGCAAATGCGATTTACGACGCAATTGCAGGCAAACATTACTGAGCAAGTATCAATGAGCAAATATAACTGATAAAGCCAGCACCCAAACTACATCGCGTTTGGGTGCTACCACTCAAACATGTAAGCCATTTTGCTGATCATTTTTAATGGAATATTATGGCTATTGCGTTTGGCATACAGGTGCTGCATTGATTTATCTTTTACTTCACCCACTATCACTTCTTTAACTTGGTAGCCCAGTGCAACAGCGGCTTGGCTATAAGCAATAAATTCCCATTTTTTGATATTGGTATTATCGACAATGATCAGAGGGATCTCTTGCGCCAACGCATTTATAAAACGGGCTAAATTTAAATTGTGGTATTGCGACAGCTTGAACTTATCAAACTGATAGTCACCTTGTTCATTATAAAAATAATCATCGGTAGAACAAATTAAGTATTGGCTTGGATCGCCCGCTACCATTTCATCGGCTAGGTTTTGCGCATAATAAGACTTACCACACCCTGGTAAACCACGTAAAATAAAGACTTGTTTCATAATACCTATATGTTTAGCAAGTTAGTTTAAATATCGTAATTTCACATAATGCCACAAAACCGGTTTTGATCGCAGTGAAAATCACCTTTAAATTATGATCTAAGTTGTTTTTTATCACGAAAAATTAAAGTGACGGGTTTTTAACGACAAAAAATCATAAAAATGCAAAAGAATAAGCAAAGAGTTACCTTTGAATGTTTTTTTATTTTACATTCAAAGGTAAGATACACCGTTCAAGTGCGATGGCGCACATATTAATGTAGGCAACTTATATCATTGGAGTGAAGATGAGCCACTTAGCGATTTCAGAGCTATTAAAAGGCAAGGTTGCGGTAGACAGCCAAGTAACAATTAAAGGCTGGATCCGTACACGCCGCGATTCAAAAGCAGGAATTTCATTTTTAGCCGTTCATGACGGTTCGTGTTTTGATCCTATTCAGGCGGTAGTACCTAATTCACTTAATAATTATGATGAAGTTACTAGCCTAACAGCCGGTTGCTCTGTGTCAGTTACCGGTGTTTTAGTACAATCAGCAGGCCAAGGTCAATCTTTCGAAATTCAAGCAAATAGCGTACAGGTACTTGGCTGGGTAGAAAACCCAGATTCATACCCAATGTCGGCAAAACGCCACAGCATTGAGTATTTACGTGAGCACGCTCACCTTCGCCCACGTACCAATATGATTGGTGCGGTAACACGCGTACGTAACTGTTTAGCGCAAGCTATTCACCGTTTCTACCATGAGCAAGGTTATTACTGGATCAGCACCCCTATCATCACTGCAAGTGACTGTGAAGGTGCGGGCGAAATGTTCCGCGTATCAACACTTGATATGCAAAACCTGCCGCGTACTGATACAGGCGATGTTGATTACAGCGAAGATTTCTTCGGTAAAGAAGCATTTCTTACGGTATCAGGTCAGTTAAATGGTGAGACTTACGCCTCAGCAATGTCAAAAATTTATACCTTTGGTCCTACTTTCCGTGCAGAAAATTCAAATACCTCACGCCACTTGGCAGAGTTTTGGATGGTCGAGCCAGAAGTTGCTTTCGCCGATTTAGAAGATATCGCCAAATTGGCTGAAAACATGCTTAAGTATGTGTTCAAAGCGGTACTTGAAGAACGTCGTGATGATATGGAATTTTTTGCGCAACGCGTTGAGAAAACAGCCATTACCCGTCTTGAAGAATTTGTTGAGAAAGATTTTGCACAAGTTGATTACACAGATGCAGTGGAAATTCTAAAAAGCTGTGGCAAGAAATTTGAATACGCCGTTGAATGGGGTGTTGACTTACAATCTGAGCACGAGCGTTATTTAGCAGAAGAACACTTTAAAGCACCGGTCGTTATTAAAAACTACCCGCGTGATATTAAAGCATTCTACATGCGCCAAAATGAAGACGGCAAAACCGTTGCTGCAATGGACGTTGTAGCACCAGGTATTGGCGAGATCATTGGTGGTTCGCAACGTGAAGAACGTCTTGACGTACTTGATGCACGTTTAGAAGAAATGGGCTTAAACAAAGAAGACTACAGCTGGTACCGCGACCTACGTAAATATGGCACTGTACCGCACTCAGGCTTTGGCCTAGGTTTTGAGCGTTTAGTTGCTTATGTAACTGGTATGGGCAACGTACGTGACGTGATCGCCTTCCCACGCACCAAAGGCAGTGCAACTTACTAAAATGAGTTGCTGCTCATTACTGCAATAGATTACTGCAAAAAGCCAACCTTGGGGTTGGCTTTTTTAATGGCATACTTATAACCATATAAGACCTTTTAATAATTGATTTAGTTTGTTTTATATTCAAGACTAAAAAATAATTGATTTAGTTTGTTTTATATTCAAGACTAAAAATTACAATAAAAAAAGGCCAATGGCATGAATTTAAACTCACTGTTTTATACATTATTCTATTTCGTTATTGCTGCACTGTACTTTTTTGCACAGCTGACTCTCGTTAGCGCGCTACTGCTAACAGCATTAAGCGCACTGCTGTTTTTTCGGGAGAAAGTTTTTGCTAAAAAAGCTCAAGTTAAACCTGAACCTGATCAACATGCAGTTATTACTAAGGTTGCTGATAATATCACTAAGGCAACGTCTAAAAATGCGATTGGTGCCGCAGAAGTTGCATTTTATATTGATAGTTTAGCCAAAGAAATTGATGGCTGTTATAGCGAAAGTGAAGCCGTTAGCCAAGCAACCCAAGCGCTATCCCACAATAGTAGTGAGCTGACTAATAACATAACCACAGTTAGCCAAGCAATGATGCAAACAACAAAGGCATCGAGTTCTGCTGATCAGCGCCTGCAACTGGCCACAGAGCAAATAGACTCGTTATCTGGCTCCATTGATAAAGTGTCTCAGCAACTCGATCTACTGCTAAAAAGCGCCACAGATATTCAAAGCATTACCCAAGTTATTCAAACCATCGCCGAGCAAACCAACTTGCTGGCACTAAATGCGGCCATTGAAGCGGCTCGCGCAGGTGAACAAGGCCGAGGCTTTGCTGTTGTTGCTGATGAAGTAAGAAACCTAGCCAATAAAACTAATCAAGCCACTAAACAAATTGCTGATATGTTGACTGAAATTAATGCCAATAGCATGCAAACAAATGACGACATGAAACAAGTATCAACCCGCAGTGACTCAGTAAAACAACAACTAGAGAACGTCACTCAATCATTTTTAGCAATCAATCACGATATTAGTGAATCATCTTCAACACTTGAAAACATGCAGCAAGCAGTCAGTGCTTTTCAACACGCAACCACACAAATTAATACCTCGGTTGGTAGCATCAGCCACCTACTCGCTGAAGTATCCACAAAAAGTACTTCAATCTCAGAGCAAGCGTCTAATTTATCACTGGGTTCTGAAACTATTTTTCGAGAGCTCAATAAAGTAGAGCACAATGCATTCTTTAAACCTATTTTAGAAGCGGCACTTGAGGCCAGCTCTGCCATATCAACTAAATTCACTGAACTGCTGGCAACATCACAACTGAGCGAAAAACAGTTATTTTCTCAAGATTACAGAGAAATACCCAATAGTAACCCAACCAAGTACAGCACCGACTACGACAGCTTAACCGATAAAGTTTTACCGCCAATTCAAGAACCAATCCTTGAAAATAAACAAATCCTGTTTGCTGGAGCGGTCGACAAAAAAGGTTACTTCCCTACCCACAATAAGCGCTACAGCCAGCCACTAACCGGCAATTACCAACAAGATTTAGTAAACAACCGCACTAAACGTATTTTCAACGATGCCACCGGCAGCCGCTGTGGCAGCCACACTGAGAGCTTTTTATTACAAACCTACAAACGTGATACCGGTGAAATTTTACATGACCTATCAGTACCCATTTATGTAAATGGCAAACACTGGGGCGGTTTTAGAATTGGGTTTAAAAGTAGCTAAAAAGAAGCTGTAAGCCGTCAGCTATCAGCTATCAGCTATCAGCTATCAGCCATTATTAACTGCCGTTTTGGATCAAAATAACAAGCCTTGAATTTTTGCTCTTTTAATTACTTGTTTACAAAAGTAATTATTGATGAAATTATCAGAGTACGTAATATAGGCTGTTTTAGTGTTATAAACCACCAAAATGGTGTTCAATAAGCGTTATGTGACTATCGTAGTTGAGCTGTACTCTAAAAAGGAGTTGTAAATTTTGTCAATAAAAGTAAGACGTGCCGATGTAAATGACACAGTGAAAATGAGCTTACTTTGTGAAGTTGATGGTTCTTGTCCCTTATGCAGAAGAGATCTCGTTGTTAAGAAAGAAAATAAAAATGTGAGAGTCTTCGATGTTGCACATATCTACCCCTTGAATGCAACCAAACACGAACTTGCTATTTTAAAAGATGAAGAACTCCTTTCTAACGACATAGATTGTGAAGAAAATTTCATAGCTCTATGTAAAGAGTGTCATAAAATTTATGATACTCAAAAAACAGTTGAAGAATATAGACAGCTCGTCGCAATTAAAAATGAAATCAATAAAATAAAAGAGCTGTCTAAAGTATGGGATAAACAAACTCTACATAAAGACATTTCTATTGTAGCTAATAAAATTGGTTTACTCGATGGAAACAGTATTGAAATGACCATGCTTTCATACGATGCGCTAAAGCTTTCAGATAAGCTAGATGAAACGTTTGGATTCATTAATCAGACAAAAGTAAGTCAATTTATTTTGACTTTTTTTATCCCTATCAAAGAGGCACTTAAAGATCTTGAAAAACAAGAAAAAGCCAAATCTACATTCATATGTACACAAGTTAAAAGTTATTATGTTCTTTTATTTATGAAAGGTTTTAACCAAGACGAAATATTTGAGAAAATGACGGATTGGTTCATGACAAATACAGGGATTACTGATAGATCAAAATCTGAAGTTCTGGTTTCTTTTTTCATACAGAACTGCGAGGTTTATTCTAAATGCTAGTTCCAAACAAAACTGTCTCGATTAATGAAAGCTGTATTTACAGAGCTTCCTTGCTTTTGGCAAAACTAGAGGGTGATAGTTCAGTAGAAGAGCTTTACTGCAATCAAAAAAAATTGTTTATTGATATGGCTGATTTTATTGATGTATTAGATTTATTGTTTATTTTAGGGAAGGTTATTTTGGATGAAGAAAATGGAGTAATTAAACATGCTTAAATCCATTAGTTGTGAACAACTGATTAAGAATCCGATTACTTTTGAAGCAGGTTTAAATGCGGTTGTAGGAGCTGATGATGCTCATAACTCTATTGGTAAATCATCAATATTAATGCTGATTGACTTTGTTTTTGGTGGAAATGATTTCCCGTCTAAATGTGATGATGTTATTCGTAATGTCGGTAACTTTAAAGTTGGCATTGAGTTTGAATTTGAAAAACCGTATTCGTTCATCAGGGATACGGCTAATATTGATCAAATATATCGAGTGGAGTATCAGGATCACATAACAAGTAAGGAATACAACGAATTCCTTAAAAGTAAATATTTTCCTAAAAATGAAGCCACATCTTTTAGGGAGTGTGTAAGCGGCTTTTTTAGAATTTACCAAAGAAATAATTACAATGATAAACGTCCATTAGATATTGTTAGCAAAGAAAATTGGGATGCAATTAGAAAACGAACTCTGAAAATATTTGGTAAGTACGGCGTAATAGAGAGCTTTGAAAAAGATAAAGTAATAGCAACAAAGTTAAAGAATGACATTAATGGAACCTTTAATTCAGGTGCCATAAAAAAGGTAACCAAAGTTCAAGCTAAGAAAAATGAAATTGAACTGGTCGGTGTTGGCGCTGAAATTGAAGCTATTAAAAAATCCTTAAGAATTAATATTACTGACATTAAGTCCATTATTAATGAAAGAAATCTATCTCTTAAAACAGAAAAAGATAGACTGATTGATTTACAGCAAGAATTGAATACAAAACTCATTAGAATTGACTCTAATTTGTCAGGAAATATTGTTAGAAATAGTAAAAGCTTTAACTCAGTAGTTGAGTTTTTTCCCGAGATTGATAAAGATAAATTA
Source organism: Pseudoalteromonas prydzensis (assembly GCF_011050055.1). GTDB lineage: Bacteria > Pseudomonadota > Gammaproteobacteria > Enterobacterales > Alteromonadaceae > Pseudoalteromonas > Pseudoalteromonas prydzensis_A. The sequence continues at coordinate 14,354 of NZ_DRGM01000168.1, forward strand.
CAAAAAGTTGAAAGCTTTCACCTTGGCATCACAAAGATATTAAAAGACCAACTTCAAGAAGAAAAGTCATTAATTCTTGAAAGGATCGAATTATCAAAAATTGACGTTAACAAAATTGATAATGAGCTTTTAAAAATAGTAGATTCAAAAGAAGAATCTGTTTATCTACTTGAAAGGTTGATGGAACTTGATCGATACCAGCATAATCTTAGGCTTCAAAATGAATTTTGGAGCAAAAGCGATGATGCGAAAACAGGGTTAAGTGAGCTTAAAGAAAATATTGGTAACGCATTAGTTGATTCAGTTAATGAAATGGAGTTATTAATAAATAATGGAATGAATTCCTTTATTGAAAAGATATATAGCGACAATCCAATTAGCCCTAAAATATCTTTTCTAAAAAATGATTACATATTTGATCATGGGGATGACCGAGGTACAGGGAAAGGTTTTGCGGATATGATCTGTTTTGACTTAACTTTTTTAGAAAATACCATTCTTCCTTGTTTAATTCATGACAGTTTACTGTTTAAGAATATGGATGTTCCAGCTGTAGAAAAATTAATATCAATTTATAGTCAATTCAAAAAGCAAATTTTCATAGCTATAGATGAAAAATCTAAATACAGCAAAGAGACACAAAATAAAATTAAAACTGCAATGTTTTTAGAGCTTAATGAAAATAAAGTTGCTTTTAAAATTAAGTGGAAAAAAAAGTCAAATTAAAAGTCACATAATGAAAAAAAGGACAGGCATGTTTTATCTTTTGTCTAACGTCAAAAGCCATCGATGAAAACACTACTGCCCTTTCATTTTTTATGTACTTAATAGCTTTATTTACTTTAAAAGCCACTCACTATGATTTTGCAAAAAATTTGTGCCTGTCCTTTATTTATTATGGTTTTTATTTATGGTTATACCGTGATGCCTCAGCTAATACAGCCGAGATAAACTGTTCAGCACTATCAACGCCGATGAATACGCTCTTAACTTTCCCCACAGGCTCAATCAGTTCAATTTCAACATTTGGAAATCCTGAGAAATTGTAACGCTTTACAAACCGAGAGCGCTTAACAAACTCAAGGTTCTTATGAATTTTTGCAATGTTGCTTATAGGTATAACCAATGGCTGATAAAGGCCGTATCGAATGAACAACTTATTTCCTACCAAAGAAATAGGCCGCTTCGCAACCGCACGGTACTCAGCAATGAAAAATACTAAGCTAAAAACAGTCAGAAAGTTTTAGTGGCGAGCAGCACTTTACTTACCATAAGAAAGATGGTGCACAAAGTAATCTGCTTGGCTTTGTATTTTTGATAGCGTTTGAAGTGCCAATTATGCATTTATTTTTGCATTTCATTTGGTCACCATTTGC
>NZ_DRGM01000169.1 GCF_011050055.1 Pseudoalteromonas prydzensis
AAAAAATGACAACTACGACAACATTTAGTAGAAATTAATTCAATAATAACCTCATTAACTTCACGATGAGGTTAATGAGGTTGAAGTAATCAAACCCTATACTCTATTATTTAATTCGATTACCTGCTTTTCACCAGCCGCGTTTATACTTCCCCGCACAAGACGAGCACCGCGTTTGCTACGTTCTGCTAAATAAATTTTTATTGAATAATAAACTCCGGACTATTTTAAAGTTCATAATAAAACACTATTGCCACCGGTGGCAATAACTGCTAATGTTAGTCTATTATAATAATTCCAATATACAGCAGCAGGATACAAGATGAATAATCAACGACGCTATTTTCTCAAAGCCTTAGCTTCTAGCACTTTGGTAACAGCAACTTTAATGGGCTGTCAGTCAGCGCCTTTACTCAATGTTTTTGACGCGCCCATTAGCGCCGACGATTGGCAAATGGCAGAGCAAATAAAAGCCGAAATAGTCGTCCCGACTTTCCCTGCGAAACAATTTAATATTAAAGACTTTGGTGCTAAAGAAAATGGTCAATTCGATTGTACACAGGCAATTAAAAGCGCCATTGAAGCCTGCCACGCACAAGGAGGTGGTCAGGTATACATTCCAGATGGCACCTATTTAACCGGTGCTATTCATTTACTTTCAAATGTTAATTTGCACCTAAGTAATAATGCAACACTGAGTTTCAGCACTGATCCTAATCATTACCTACCAGAAGTATTTACCCGTTGGGAAGGCTTAGAAATGATGGGCTATTCGCCACTAATTTATGCTTATGAGCAAGAAAACATTGCCATCACAGGTAAAGGTACCCTGCAAGGCAATGCTGATAACCAAACATGGTGGCCTTGGAAAGGTCCACATAAGGAAGGTCATTGGCAACTTGAAAAAGACGCCCAAGGTAAAGTATTGCATCAGCGTGAAGCACGTAATAAGTTGATGGTTGATGCCGAAGCCGGTGTGCCTGTCAGCGAGCGGATCTATAGCACTGGTGCCTATTTACGCCCTCCTTTTATTCAACCGTACAAGTGTAACAACATCTTAATTGAAGGGGTGACAATTAAAAACTCACCATTTTGGCTAGTTAACCCAGTTTTATGCCAAAGCGTCACGGTTGATAACGTTAATTTTTCAAGCCACGGGCCAAATTCTGATGGTTGCGATCCAGAAAGTTGCGACCACGTACACATTAAAAACTGCGTGTTTGATACTGGTGATGATTGTATTGCGATTAAATCAGGACGAAATGCAGATGGTCGCCGTGTCGGTGTGGCATCACAAAATATTGTCATTGAAAACTGCCATATGAAAGAAGGCCACGGTGGCGTGGTTATCGGTAGTGAAATTTCAGGTGGTGTAAACAATGTATTTGTGCAAAATTGCACCATGGACAGCCCCCATTTAGAGCGAGCTATTCGCATTAAAACCAACTCAGTGCGTGGTGGTTTAATTGAGCATATTCGTATCCGTAATATAGAGGTCGGTACAGTCAAAAACGCTGTTGTGATCAATTTCTACTATGAAGAAGGTGATGCGGGACAGTTCGACCCTATTGTGCGTGATATCCAGATTGAGAATTTACATTGTCAAAATGTGTTAAGCAAAGCGTTTTATCTTAATGGTTTTGAACGTGCGCCAATCAATGATATTCATTTTACAGACTGTCATTTTGACCAAGCAGGCAGTAAGTCAATCGTTGCTCATGTAAATAATATGAGTTTGGATAATGTCACATTAAACAAACAGCCACTGACGATGGCTCAATTACAACAATCATAATAGGACCCGCTGAATGAACGCGTTTTCAACATTATTAGGCAAGCAACAAATTTTGCCTATTATACAAGCAAATAGTAGTGAAGAAGGTGTCGCCATTGCGACGGCGATGCACAAGGCTGGCATTCATTTAGTTGAAGTTGTGTTGCGTACTCCTGCGTCACTTGACGCGCTAATTGCGATTAAAAAAGCATTGCCTGATTTATCTGTTGGCGCCGGTACTATTACCGATCAAGCTTTACTTGCAAAAAGTATAGCGGCAGGCAGTGATTTTATTGTCACGCCGGCCGTATCACCACGATTATTAGATGCGCTCACGCAATCCCCCGTCCCCGTTGTACCAGGTGTATCAAACACCGCAGATATTTTACTCGCTAAAGAATATGGCTTTACTGAGCAAAAGCTATTCCCTGCTTCTTTATGTGGTGGCGAGCAGTTTTTAAAAGCAGTGGGCAGCGTATTTGTAGATATTCGCTTTTGCCCAACAGGCGGCATTAATGAGCAAAATTTCAAAGACTATTTAGCGCTTAATAATGTGATGGCGGTGGGTGGCACTTGGGTTGCACAACCACAATGGGTGCAAAATAAAGACTATGAAAAAATAACCCAAGCCTGTCTTCAGGTTCTTAATAGCAACTAATACATATATTGACTGCCACGCGATGTCAGTGTAATTCACCTTTAAATGCCACCGGTGGCTAACAGTAAAAAGAACAGTTAAGGAATCTTCCATGTCTAGCAATATTGAACCTTTAGAATTGCACCCAGATCGTTTGTTTTCAAGCGATCCTACTGTCGTTGCAATCGCTAGAAAGTTATACGAATCAATTAAAGACTTACCGATTATTAGTCCGCACGGTCACACTGATCCACGTTGGTTTAATGAAAATGAAAACTTCGGCAATGCCACCGAACTATTTATAAAACCCGATCACTATGTGTTTAGAATGCTCTACAGTCAAGGTATCCCAATGACTGATTTAGGCGTGCCAGAGCATGGGCTGCAAGGCGATATGGCTCGCTCTAAAGCAGCTGAGCCTGAAAAAGTATGGCAAATTTTTGCTGATAACTATCATCTCTATGCTGGCACGCCAAGCGGCTATTGGCTTGATGCGGTATTTAGTGATGTATTTGGTTTTACTGAAAAACTATGCGCTGAAAATGCACAACACTACTATCAAAAAATTACTGCCGCATTAGCAACACCCGAGTTTACGCCGCATGCATTGATGGACCGCTTTAACATTGAACTAATAGCCACAACCGAAGGGGCTCTTGATCAACTCCCGCACCACCGCGCAATTGCAGGCTCTGCGATGGCAAAACGTGTGATCACCACCTTTAGACCTGATGATGTGATTGATGCTAGCCGTGAAGATTTTATCGACAACGTTGCTAAACTTGGTGAAATAACCGACCAAGATACAACCACTTGGCAAGGTTACTTAGCGGCAATTCAAATACGTCGTGATTACTTTCGTGTTGAAGGGCGTGCAACGGCAACCGATCATGGCCACCCTACTGCATTAACTGCTGACCTAACGACAGCTGAGTGCGAAGCATTATTTGAAAAATGCCGCACAGGCAACTCATCTGAGCAAGAGCAAGAGTTATTCCGAGGCCAAATGCTTACTGAACTTGCAGGTATGAGCATTAAAGATGGTTTAGTAATGCAAATTCACCCTGGTGCGCATCGTAATCATAACCAAGCAGTATTCGATCAATTTGGCCGAGATAAAGGCTGTGATATCCCAAGCCAAACTGAATACGTTAATGCGTTAAAACCACTATTGAGTAAATACGGCAATCATCCTGATCTAAAGATTATCTTGTTTACCTTGGATGAAACTACTTATAGCCGCGAGCTTGCTCCGCTTGCGGGTCACTACCCTAGCCTGAAATTAGGCCCGGCGTGGTGGTTCCATGACAGCCCTGCAGGTATGCTACGTTTTAGACAGCAAACCACAGAAACAGCAGGTTTTTACAATACTGTTGGGTTTAATGACGATACTCGGGCATTTTTATCGATACCCGCTCGTCATGATGTTGCACGCCGTGTTGACTGCCGATACTTGGCTGAATTGGTAGCGAATCATCAAATTAGCGAAAGTACCGCGCAGACTCTGGCTTATCAACTAACCTATGGGCTAGTGAAAAAAGCATATAATCTCGATAGATAACAATAATAGAGCCACTTAATTTAAGTGGCTCAACCATTGAGGACACACCATGACTTTAAAAACAGCACTGTTATCAAAACGCGTTATGATGGGAACAGCTCTAGGCTCTAGCCTTTTACTGGCTGCCTGCCAAGAACAAGCTGACCTTAAAACACCATTGCAAGCAAGTGAGACGAACGCCCTCAGTAGCGCATTAGTTGCTAAAGTGGACATTGTTAATCCATCTTCGTTTAAACGCCCTGATGAGCCAATCTATCTTAGCTATTACGATTTAGGCCTTAGCCAAACTGCGGCTTTAACTGTAAAAACAGCGCAGCAAGTGTTACCTAGCCAAGCAGTAGATATTGACTCAGACGGTGAACTTGATGGTGTGTATTTTATTGTCGATTTAAATGATAAACCGATTGAAGTCACCATTACACAGCAAAGTAAGCCACCAATCACAGCACGCATTGTTGAAAACGGCGATTTACGCGCCAGTATCCAAATTGATTATCAAGGCTGACATTATGCAGCACAGGCTTAGTTGTTAATTTACCGAAAATGTCAAAGCCATTGCGCCAATCGAGGTAAAAACGATAGCCGACTTTATCGGACTCAATACCTGGGCCTTCATAACGGATCCAATTTGAATGATCGGTGTAATAATCTGGTGGCGTTAACTCATCAACATTTTTAAATTCACCGCCGACATACTCTTGTTTACCTGTGCCAACTTGGTGTTTTGGCGGGCGAGAATGTGGTTGCCATTGGCCGCCTTGTTTATGGGCAAGATCAGCTTGCACACGTTTTGTTTGTGCTGTGATTGGTGGCTTACTTTGCTGTGTAATGGTGACTTCAATCGGTTTATCAT
>NZ_DRGM01000170.1 GCF_011050055.1 Pseudoalteromonas prydzensis
AACCCCAGGAATACCTTCTTCAGGGTGAATATCGATAGGCATACCACGGCCATCATCACTGACTTCAAGTGAGTTATCTTCATATAAAATAACATCAATTTTTGTGGCATGGCCGCCCTGGTATGTACACCGACACCACCCGTCCTAATCACTTAGGGCAAGAGGTTATTGATAACAGTGTCGATGAAGCCATGGCCGGCCATGCCACAAAAATTGATGTTATTTTATATGAAGATAACTCACTTGAAGTCAGTGATGATGGCCGTGGTATGCCTATCGATATTCACCCTGAAGAAGGTATTCCTGGGGTTGAGCTAATTTTCACTAAACTGCATGCGGGTGGTAAGTTCTCAAATAAAAATTACCAGTTTTCTGGTGGTTTACACGGGGTAGGTATCTCCGTGGTCAATGCATTATCCACTCGGGTTGAAGTTGTTGTACGTCGTGACGCACAGCAATATATGATGGCATTTGAAAATGGCGATAAAGTTGAAGACTTAAATGTTATTGGTACAGTCGGTAAACGCAATACCGGCACAACCGTACGTTTTTGGCCGGATGTAAGCTACTTTGATTCAGCTAATTTCTCGTTGACTAAATTACATCATTTATTAAAAGCTAAAGCCGTACTTTGCCCAGGTTTACGTATTAAGTTTACCAACAAGCAAACCAAAGAAACCCAAGAATGGTATTACGAAACTGGCTTAAAAGATTACTTAAACGAGGCCGTTAAAGGATACGAAGTCTTACCACAAGACCCATTCACCGGTGAATTTTCAAGTTCAACCGAAGGCGCTGACTGGGCTGTTGTGTGGTTGCCTGAAGGCGGTGAATCAATCGCTGAAAGTTATGTTAACTTAATACCTACAGCGCAAGGTGGTACCCATGTAAATGGTCTGCGCCAAGGTTTACTCGAAGCAATGCGTGAGTTTTGCGAATTTCGTAACTTACTGCCGCGTGGCGTTAAGCTCACCCCAGATGATATTTGGGAGCGCTGCAGCTATGTTTTATCAGTTAAAATGCAAGATCCACAATTTGCTGGGCAAACCAAAGAAAAACTCTCATCACGCTCGTGTTCGGCATTTGTATCTGGGGTTGTTAAAGATTCATTTAGCTTATGGCTGAACGAGCATACTGACACCGCTGAGCTACTCTCTGAGTTGTGTATTTCGAATGCCCAAAAACGTTTACGTGCGGCGAAAAAGGTGGTGCGTAAGCGAGTCACCGCAGGCCCCGCGTTACCAGGCAAGCTGACTGATTGTAGTGCCGCTGATAATGACCGTACAGAGCTGTTTTTAGTGGAAGGTGACTCAGCGGGTGGCTCAGCTAAACAAGCGCGTGACCGTGAGTTTCAGGCGATCATGCCGCTACGTGGTAAAATTTTGAATACCTGGGAAGTTGAATCAGGGCAAATATTGGCATCACAAGAAGTACATGATATTTCAGTGGCACTGGGAATAGATCCTGATTCAGATGATATTTCTTCTTTACGTTATAATAAAATTTGTATTTTAGCGGATGCTGATTCCGACGGGCTGCATATTGCAACTTTATTATGTGCGCTGTTTGTACGTCATTTTCCAACCTTAGTAAAAACCGGGCATGTGTATGTTGCTATGCCACCCTTGTTTAGAATCGATATTGGTAAAGACGTTTATTATGCACTGGATGAAGATGAAAAATCAGGCATTTTAGCGCGCATCGAAGCAGAGAAAAAACGTGGCAAAGTGAATGTACAGCGCTTCAAAGGCTTGGGGGAAATGAACCCATTGCAATTGCGCGAAACAACTATGGACCCAAATACGCGTCGCTTAGTACAGTTAACATTGGAAGATGAAGTTGAAACCATGGAAATGATGGATATGTTGCTGGCGAAAAAGCGCTCATCAGATCGTCGTCAATGGTTAGAAGATCATGGAAATCGTGCTCAAGTGTAATTAAGCCAAGGTGTAAATATGTAACTAAAACAGGAAGTTGTTTTAACTATTTACACTTACTTAACGACGTAGTGAATGGTAAGCAAAGGCATTTGGCCCACAAAGTAGCAAATGAAAACTTACTGTACTACGGTTATACACTTGGCTGAAGCGTATCTGTTTGCACAAGATATAACGCAAGCGAGTCATTATCTTTCACTCAGTAACCAGTATTTCGATAAGCTTGAAAAGCAATTGCTTAAAAAGATAAAGCGCTTAACGAATTCGCCTTACAAGAAATTAAACAACAGTAGGCATTAAAAAAATATCATTATGTTCAGTGTGTTATTTTTACTGTTTTCGTGGCGACAATATTGCTTACAACACAAGTTTTGCTGTTGCGTAAAAATAGCGCAGTTAAACTCATGTAAAGACTTATTAAAAAACCCAGATAAAGCGTTCTTTGCAGCAAAAGAGCGTGGCCGAAATAAGGTAGCAACAGATGAATAAATTACTAATATCTCTACTCGCGGTAGGATTGCTAAGTACTCCCTTAGCAGCAACAGAAATCATCCAAGAACTCAGTGTTCCTACTGGTTTTACAATAAATATATTTGCCAGTGATGTGGAAAATGCCCGACAACTAGCTGTATCGAAAAAAGGCATTGTTTATGTTGGCTCGCGTAAAGCGGGCAATGTATATGCGTTAATTGATCACAATAGTGATGGCATTGCAGATAAACAAATACTCGTCGCCAGCGGTTTAACTATGCCATCGGGTTTAGCGATTAAAGATGGTGATTTATATGTAGGTGAAGTACATCGTATTATTCGTTTTAAAAACATTGATACGCAACTAAAAGCACCAAAATATGAAGTGGTTTACGATGCGTTACCAACCGAGCGCCACCATGGTTGGAAGTTTTTGCGTTTTTCACCCACTGGTGAGTTGATCATCCCTGTGGGTGTACCTTGTAATATTTGCGGCGAAGATGAACGCTTCGGCCGTATTTTTTCATTGGATGTAAATACCAAACAAATGACTACGTTAGCACAAGGGGTGCGTAACTCTGTGGGGTTTGATTTTCACCCAAGTACGCAGGTTATGTGGTTTAGCGATAATGGCCGAGACATGATGGGTGATGATTTACCCCCTGATGAGTTAAACCGTTTAACTGTCGAAGGCGAGCATTTTGGTTTCCCATATGTACATGCTGGTGCCATTTTAGACCCTGAATTTGGTAAAGGTAAAAACATTGCTGATTACAGTGCCCCTGCTTTGGCATTAGGCGCACATGTAGCAGCTCTTGGTATTCACTTTTATAACGGTAAGCAATTTCCGGCTAATTATAAACAGCAGCTTTTTGTTGCCGAACACGGTTCGTGGAACCGCAGTAAAAAATCTGGATATAAAGTGGCAGTTGCCACCATTGAGCAAGGACGTGTGATAAAATACACGCCGTTTATTACGGGCTTTATGAAAAACGAAGAAACATTGGGTCGTCCGGTTGCTTTTGCAGAACTTGCCGATGGCAGCTTATTGATCTCCGATGATTATGCCAATGTGATCTACCGTGTAAGCTATAAAAAAAATTAGGTAGGCTTTGATGAGTGATACAGATACCTTGCTAATGCAAGGAATTGAGCAACAAACAATGGGGCGTTTTACTGAAGACGCCTATTTGAATTATTCCATGTATGTGATCATGGATAGGGCATTGCCACATATTGGCGATGGTCTAAAACCAGTACAACGTCGTATTATTTATGCTATGAGCGAACTGGGTTTATCGGCAACGGCGAAATATAAAAAGTCGGCTCGTACTGTCGGTGATGTACTCGGTAAGTATCACCCACACGGTGATAGCGCCTGTTATGAAGCGATGGTGTTAATGGCGCAACCGTTTTCTTATCGTTATCCATTGGTTGATGGGCAAGGAAACTGGGGTGCTGCCGATGATCCTAAGTCATTTGCGGCAATGCGTTATACCGAAGCGCGCTTATCTAAGTTCTCTGAAGTACTGTTAAAAGAACTTGGCCAAGGGACCGTTGATTGGACGCCAAATTTTGATGGCACCATGGACGAACCGCAAGTACTACCTTCACGTTTACCGCATATTTTACTCAATGGCATTACGGGTATTGCCGTAGGTATGGCAACGGATATTCCACCCCATAACGTGCGTGAAGTAGCCGCTGCCTGTTGCCTATTACTTGATAATCCTAAAGCTGAACTAGATCAATTGCTTGAGCATGTGCAAGCGCCTGATTACCCAACTGAAGCGGAAATCATTACTTCAAAAGCTGACATTCGTAAAATTTATCAAACCGGTCGTGGTTCGATAAAAATGCGCGCTATTTATACTGAAGAACACGGTGATATTGTTATCACTGCACTGCCTCATCAATGTTCTGGTGGTAAAGTGTTGGAACAAATTGCGGCGCAAATGAATGCTAAAAAGCTGCCCATGGTCGCTGATCTGCGTGATGAATCAGACCACGAAAATCCAACCCGCATAGTGATTATTCCTCGTTCTAATCGCATTAAAGTGGAGCCGCTAATGGCCCATTTATTTGCCACTACAGACTTGGAAAAAAATTACCGCGTTAATATAAATATGCTGGGCCTTGATGGTCGTCCGCAGGTAAAAGATTTACGAACCATTTTAACTGAGTGGCTGGTGTTTCGCCGTGAAACAGTACGTCGTCGCCTGCAATATCGTTTAGATAAAGTATTGGCTCGTTTACATATTTTAGAAGGTTTACTGGCAGCCTTTTTAAATATTGATGAAGTTATTGAGATTATTCGTAGCGAAGACAAGCCAAAGCCAGTGCTAATGGAGCGCTTTGGTATTACAGATATCCAAGCCGAAGCAATCCTTGAATTAAAACTACGTCATTTAGCCAAACTTGAAGAGTTTAAAATTCGTGGTGAGCAAGATGAGCTTGCCAAAGAACGCGATAAATTACAGCTGATCTTAGGCTCTGAACGTCGTATGTCGACGTTACTGAAAAAAGAGATTCAAGAAGCAGCAGAGCTGTATGGTGATGATCGCCGTTCACCGATTGTCGAACGTCTTGAAGCTAAAGCATTAAGCGAAAAAGATTTAATACCATCAGAATCGGTAACTGTGGTGCTATCTGAAAAAGGTTGGGCGCGGGTAGGTAAAGGCCATGATTTAGATGTAACAGGGCTAAGCTACCGTGCTGGTGATGAATATAAAGCGTCAGCCCGTGGTAAGAGTAATCAACCCACCGTATTTTTAGACTCAGCAGGACGTGCATTTGCCACTGATGCCCATAGTTTGCCGTCGGCGCGAAGCCAAGGCGAACCAATGACAGGGCGTTTCAACCTTACTGCTGGTGCTAATTTTGAGCATGTAGTGATGGCTGAAGATAAGCAAGTGCTCTTGATGGCATCGGATGCGGGTTATGGTTTTATTACTGATTTTGTTGATTTAGTCAGCAAAAACAAAAATGGTAAAGCGCTAGTGAGCGTACCTAAAGGTGGCCAGTTATTAGCGCCTATTAGGGTTAATGATGTTGCTAACGATTACTGTATGGCGATCTCGAATGAAGGGCGGATGCTGTTATTTCCATTACGTGACTTACCTAAACTTGGTAAAGGTAAGGGGAATAAGATTATCTCGATCCCAAGTGCTAAAGTACAAGCGCGTGAAGAGTTTGTAAAAGTGCTTGCGGTAGTGCCTGAAGGCACCAGTGTGACCTTGCATGCAGGTAAACGTAAACTGACTCTTAAACCCAGTGATTTAGAGCACTATCATGGTGAACGAGGCCGTCGCGGTAACAAACTACCACGCGGTTTACAGCGAGTTGATGAAGCCGTTGTCGAGCTAACCGTCAGTGATGATGATATTGAGCCAACAGAAACAGACTAACAATTTAAATTATCGTTACTAAATTAAACGGCCTGCTTTTGCAGGCCGTTTGTTTTTAAAAAAGAAATCAATTTAAGCTTACAAGTGTGCGCTAAACTCTCGTTTAGCAACTAAAATAACGCTATAATGCCGACGTTATTATTTTTGGAGTGTTTTTTTTGTTAGCTATTATTCGTATTTTGATCATGGCATTGTTTATTTTATTCAGTTGTATCATTGGCTTATTACTTTGTATTGTAAAACCTTTTCATAAAAATAATGTGCATATTATTGCTAGTTGGTTTGGCACTATGGCAAAAATGCTCGGTGCAAAATTGGTGATCACCCACCACTCAGAGGCGGCTCATTGTGGTCCTGCGGTGTATGTTGCAAACCATCAGAATAATTACGATATCTTTACTTTAGCAGCGGCAGTACCAGAAAACTGCGTAAGTTTAGGAAAAAAGAGCCTAAAGTGGATCCCATTTTTTGGCCAGCTATATTGGCTATCGGGGAATATTTTGATTGACCGTGGAAATCGTTCGAAAGCGGCGGGCACAATTTCTAAATCAGCGGATAAAATAAAGCAAAAAGGCCTGTCGGTGTGGATGTTTCCTGAGGGAACTCGTAGTTATGGGCGTGGCTTGTTGCCATTTAAAACCGGTGCTTTTCATACTGCATTAAATGCGGATGTGCCAGTAGTGCCAGTTTGTATGAGCAGCACACATAAAACCATTAAACTAAATCGTTGGGACAATGGTACAATCTACATAGACATATTAGCACCGCAGCCGCTTGATAAAACAGTAGGGGCACGTGAACACGCAACGCGTATTCATAGCATAATGGCTGCTAGAATAACTGAATTAGATGCTCAAGTGAGAGAAAAGTAATGGAAAATTGGCGTGAAATTAGTGAAGACATAGTAACTTCGTTATTAGAAGATGGCTCTGATCCTGAGATCTTATACGAAGTCGAACACCACTTTGTTTGCGAAGACTTTGTTAAGCTCGAGCAAGCTGCATTGGCTGCGTTTAAACTTGGTTATGACGTTGAAGAGCCTGCAGAGCTTGAGCTTGAGGATGGTAGTAAGATTTGGGGCTTTGATATAGTTGTTGAAGCTGAGCTTGATGTTGACGTAATAATGGAAGACGTTGATAAACTAGCGCAACTTGCGATCGACACCGACGTAGAGTACGACGGCTGGGGCACTTACTTCCAAGAGTAATGTGTTAGCTACTAGGTCCTAGCCGCTAGGACCTAGATCTACTCGCCAACTCGCCATTTCCTAGTGCTTATTTCGTATTCGTTACTTTTGTTATAGACATTTGTAGTGGATCGTTGATAATCAGTAACTATTATTGTTTGAAATGAATTAATCACTTTATATGCTTATTACCCTGCCAATTTCTGAACTCGTACCAGGAATGTTTGTTGATAGTGTTAGCAAGCAATTTGAGGGTGTTGATAGTATAAAAATCAAAACTCGTGGTTTAGTTCGCGATAAATCGATTATCAAACGCTTAATGTCCGAAGGGGTGCAAGAGCTGCTGATAGATTTTACCCAAAGTGATGTCAGTGTTCCTACCAAATATCAGCTTAAACCTGATGCTGAGCTTGTTACTAAAGCAGACATTAAGCCAAAAAAAGCAAAAATAAAAAAAATTATCTCAGTTGAGCAAGAGTTTGCTAAAGCGACCGTCAGCTATGATCAACATAATCGCAATTTACAAAGCTTATATGGTGATGTTACTTCAGGTTTAAAAATGAATATCGCATTGCTTGATGATATTGCCAAAGATATCGTGTCTTCGGTATTTCGTAACCATAACGCAATGACTATTTTGACCCGTCTTAAAGATAAGCATATGTACAATTGGCGACATATGACCAACTGCGCCATTTTTGTTACTGTGTTTGCTAAGTATTTAGGTTATAAAGAAAATATTGTGCATGAGCTTGCCATGGGAGCATTGCTGCATGATTTAGGTCAAGCTAAATTACCACAAGGGATTTTTTCCAAGCCTGAAAAGGTGAATAAGCTTGAGATGCAAGCGATTAAAAAACATGTTGCGCAAAGCTTAGGATTAGTAAAAGGCGAGAAGGGTATTACCCCATTGATGCTTGATATGATAGTCAATCACCATGAGCGTCTTGATGGCAGTGGTTATCCGCGTGGTTTGCAGGGAGAAAAACTCAGTCGACCTGCGCGTATTATGGCCATTGTTGATGTGTATGACGCGATGACTGCGGACAGACCTCACCAATTAGGTGATGAGCCAATTAATGCATTACGTTATTTATTGGCGAATAAACAGATGTTTGATAGTGAGTTGGTACAGCGTTTCATCAAATGCTTAGGTGTGCACCCTGTGGGCACCATTGTGAAACTAACCAATGAACGGTTGGCGTTAGTGACAGAGGGCAATCATCAGAATCCCATTCAACCGAAAGTAAAAGTTTTTTATAATGCCAAGCATAAACATCACGTTACTGCTAAAGACGTTGATTTAACCTCAGTTGAGCATGATTTAAAAATAGTGGCCAGTATAAAACCTTTAGATTATCAGCTTAATTTGGCTCGTTTGTTAAAAGAGCATCTGCTGGTTTAGCTTGTGCTTTGGTTATTGCTTTAGTACAGCGCTTTTTAGCTGAGTGTTTCGCAGAAAGTAATGCACCGCTAAAGCAACTGGTCATTAATATCATCCACAATAAAGTACCATTTTCTGTATGTAACGCACCGCAACAACATAATAATGCCGCCAAAGCACAGACAATCGCGCCTAACCAATAATGGTTAACAGGGTTATCGCATGCACCAGCTCTGGTACAGGCACAAAAATTAGCTTTGCAAAAGCAATACACACTTACGCCACAAAAAGCTAGTGCAGCAATAATTAGCCCTATTTCCACAGCTTCACTCCCTTTACTGAATCTTGCTGAATAGTCTAATTAGCCTTTAGAATCAAGTCAACCTAAATGATAATTAATTGCAATTGAGTGAGTGTTGCATCTTGTCCGATGTGTTTTAAAAAGGTGTTACTTTGCTGTTAAAAACTTGTTTAAGTGGTGGTTTTTAACGAATTGTTACAGTTTTTTATTAAAAAATAAGGTAATGTGCTAAGGTTTTGAAGTAACTTACTCCTAATAATTAGAGACAACACATGGGAACCCAAGCGCTTAGTTTGGTTAAGGTAACATAATGAAATTTACAAAAACTTTAATTGCAGCATCACTTGCTGTTATGTCTGCAGATACGTTTGCAGCGGCTTTTCAGCTAGCAGAGCAAAATGCCTCTGGCTTAGGACGTGCGTATGCAGGTGAAGCGGCGGTAGCTGATGATGCATCAGTGGTTGCACGTAACCCAGCTCTTATGTCGCTATTTAAAGAGCAACAGTTGAGTGTTGCTGGTATTGCAGTTGTTCCAGATGTCAGCCTTCGTGGCACTGAAGCTAGTAATCAATCAGTTAACCCTGGCCAACTAAATGATAGCAGTATTGCGCCAGCCGCTTTTGTTCCTGCCGGTTATTTTGTCATGCCTATCGATGATAAGTTTGCTGTCGGTTTTGGTGCGTTTTCAAACTTTGGTTTAGCAACTGAATTTGATGAAGATTACCCAGCAGGCCAGCTTGCTGGTGAAACAGAGATCGTCACTGTAAATATGAACGTTAGTGGTTCATATAAAATCAATGAGCAATTTAGTGTCGGCCTTGGTTTAAATTATATTTATGCGGATGCGAAAATCATTCGTAATTTTGGTGCGAATCCACTTGGCTTACCAGCACAAACTCAAGCTGTGCATTTAGAAGGTGATGACTACGGATTTGGTTGGAACCTAGGTGCAATGTACCAAATTGATGAAAATAGTCGTTTTGGTTTTAACTATCGCAGTGAAACAGACATCACCTTTGATGGCGAATATTCTAATCAGTTACCTGCGCAGATTGGCGGTTTAGCTGGCGTAAGTGTACCTGGTAGCGTTGAAATTACGCTCCCTGCGATTGCGGAGTTTTCTGGTTCACACCAACTGGATGATAAAACAGGCTTACACTACAGTGTAATGTGGACTGGTTGGGATAGCTTTGACAAACTTGAAGCGCATGTTGCGGGTAGTGATACACCTGTATTCTCAAAAGATGAGAACTTCTCAAACTCAATGCGTTATTCAATTGGTGGTGACTACCAGTTTAATGATGCTGTGTTATTGCGTGCTGGTATTGCTTATGATGAATCACCAGCTGATCAAAAACACCTGTCGATTTCTATCCCAGATACTGACCGTTTTTGGTACTCGTTTGGGGTTAACTACACCATGAGTGAGCAAGCTAATTTAGATATTGGTATGAGTATTTTACGTGGTAAGACGCAAAACTTTACTGAATCTGATGGCTTAGGTCAGCAATGGGGCTTTGAATCAAAAGGCCATGCATACTTATTTGGCGCGCAGTATAACTACACGTTTTAATATCTGACTAGAACCTAGAACCTAGAACCTAGAACCTAGAACCTAGAACCTAGAACCTAGAACCTAGAACCTAGAACCTAGAACCTAGAACACAAAAAAGCCGCGTTACTGTATAGTAACGCGGCTTTTTAAATGCTTTGCACAAGTATTATAGACTTTCGATCTTGGCTTTTTGCTCAAGCAGTTTTGTTCTTGCGTCTGAGAACTCGGCAAGCTTCTCATGCTCTTTAGCAAGTACGGCTTCAGGTGCGTTATTTACAAACTTTTCGTTAGCCAGTTTGTTTTGCACTTGCGCTAGGCCTTTCTCGGCTTTTTCAAGCTGTTTGCCAATCCGTGCTAGTTCTGCATCAACATCAATTAGGCCGGCCATTGGGATCATGATCTCAAGGTTGCCAACATAGGACGTTGCACATGCCGGTGCGTCATCTTTGTTATCAAGCAGCGTAAATTCTTCAATTTTAGCCAGTGACGCTAAGAAAGATTTATTTTCTTCAATACGACGTACATCATCCGCAGATGCATTTGCCAGTAATACTGATAACGGTTTACTTGGGCTGATATCCATTTCACCACGAATATTACGAATCGCTAGAATGAATTGTTTAACCCACTCTAAATCGTCCATCGCTTTAGCGTCAACGTTAGCTTCATTGTAAGCTGGGAATGCTTGTACCATGATGCTGGTGTTCGTAGTTTCAAGCCCAGCTAGTGGCGCAACACGTTGCCAAATAGTTTCCGTGATGTATGGCATCATCGGGTGCATTAAGCGCAGTAGGCTCTCAAGTACTGTAATAAGCGTATGACGAGTACCACGTTGTTGTGCTTCATTGCCTTTGAATAATACCGGCTTAGTGAGCTCTAAGTACCAATCGCAGAATTGGTTCCAAGTGAATTCATAAAGCGCATTAGCTGCCAAGTCAAAACGGTAGTTATCTAAGTGCTCGGTATAAGCTTTAACTGTTGACTCAAATTGGCCTAAGATCCAACGATCAGCAAGTGAATACTCTTTGATAGCATCGTTTGCAAAGCCACAATCTTGTTCTTCGGTATTCATTAGTACGTAACGGCTGGCGTTCCATAACTTATTACAGAAGTTACGGTAACCTTCAAGGCGGTTCATATCCCAGTTGATGTCACGACCAGTCGACGCCATTGCCGCTAAAGTAAAGCGCAGTGCATCGGTACCGTGGGCTTCAATGCCGTTATCAAAGGTTTTACGAGTATCTTTTTCGATTTTCTTAGCGACTTTTTCTTGCATCAAATTGCTGGTGCGTTTGGTCACTAAGCTTTCAAGGTCGATACCGTCAATCATGTCGATTGGATCTAGGACGTTACCTTTTGATTTTGACATTTTATCGCCATTTTCATCGCGAATAAGACCCGTAACGTACACCGTTTTAAAGGGCACCTGTGGCTTGCCGTTGTCATCTTTGATGAAGTGCATGGTCATCATGATCATACGCGCCACCCAGAAGAAAATAATATCAAAACCAGTTACCAGCACGTCAGACGGGTGGAAGGTTTTTAAATCATCGGTGTTCGCAGGCCAACCTTGGGTTGAGAAAGTCCACAGTGCCGATGAGAACCAGGTATCAAGTACGTCTTCGTCTTGAGTCAGCACCACATCAGCGGCGATGTTGTTTTCGCTGCGAACTTCAGCTTCATCACGACCAACAAAAACGTTACCTTCACTGTCGTACCAAGCAGGAATGCGGTGACCCCACCACAACTGGCGCGAAATACACCAATCTTGTACGTCGTTCATCCACGAGAAATACATGTTCTCGTATTGCTTAGGTACAAATTGAATATCGCCATTTTTCACTGCGTCTTTTGCAGGCTCAGCCAGTGGTGCAACACGTACATACCATTGGTCGGTAAGCAGTGGTTCAATAACCACACCTGAGCGGTCGCCGTAAGGTACGGTTAAAGCGTGATCTTCGATCTTCTCAAGTAACCCAAGCTGTTCAAACTCAGCCACAATGACTTTACGAGCATCAAAGCGGTCAAGACCGTGTAAGCGCTCTGGAATTGGTGCATCAAACTCAAGCTCTTTACCGTCAAAGGTGTAGGTTTCGCCTTGACTTAGAATGGCCGCGTCTTTATCGAAGATGTTGATCATCGGCATTTGATGACGCTTACCGACTTCGTTATCGTTAAAGTCATGAGCAGGAGTGATTTTTACACAACCTGTGCCTTTGTCTTTATCGGCATGTTCATCAGCCACGATTTTAATCCGACGATTAACAATCGGTAATAAAATGTCTTTACCGATCAAGTCTTGATAACGCTCATCATCTGGGTTGACAGCAACCCCTGAATCGCCAAGCATAGTCTCTGGACGGGTGGTTGCCACGACAATGTAATCTTTACCGTCTTGGGTTTTAACACCATCAGCCAATGGGTAACGTAAGTTCCACATGTGGCCTTGTTTATCTTTGTTTTCAACTTCAAGATCAGAAATCGCGGTGTGTAATTTTGGATCCCAGTTTACTAGGCGCTTACCACGGTAAATCAAATCTTCTTTGTGTAAGCGTACAAATACTTCTTTAACGGCTTCTGATAAGCCGTCATCCATAGTGAAGCGTTCACGATCCCAATCAACCGATGCGCCAAGGCGACGAAGTTGTTTAGTGATAGTCCCGCCAGATTGCTCTTTCCACTGCCAAATCTTATCAATGAAGGCTTCACGACCTAAGTCATGACGTGTTTTGCCTTCTTCGGCAGCAAGTTTACGTTCAACCAGCATTTGTGTGGCGATACCTGCGTGGTCAGTACCTACTTGCCATAAGGTATTATTACCTTGCATACGTTTAAAGCGCGTTAAGGTATCCATAATGGTGTCTTGAAACGCGTGGCCCATGTGTAAGCTACCGGTGACATTGGGTGGCGGGATCATAATTGAATAGGCTGCGCCTTTACCTGATGGTTTAAAGTAGCCTTTTTGTTCCCAGTCTTGGTATAGCGACTGTTCAATATCTTGCGGATTGTAGGTTTTATCCATTACACAGAACCTTAAATAAGTACTTAAATGAGTTAGTTAGCTATTTATACAAAAGGTATGTTAGCTATTAATATCTTGCGTGGTGATGTTGGCACCGAGTTGGCGCAGCTTTTTAAAGCGCTCACGGGCGGCTTGTTTTGCTGTGGCTTCAACGGGCACAAAATCAAAAACTTGGTTAAAGCGACGAATAAAATCCGGGAGCTGTGTGGCCAAATTTATTAAAACTTTACGATTACCAACCGGTGGGGTAGTGCCAATTTCTACGGGCGCTCCGCCTTTTGGACCTTCACCTTGCAGGTTGTGAGGCACAAAACTGTCGGGGTCGAATGACCAAATAGTTTCATCAACGGCATGGGCAATTTCAATATCATCAACATAAATAAAGATGCGATGACCAAGGCGATATTGTTGCCCTGCGATATCTGCAGCTAAGCTAAAGAGAACATCTGCCTGAGCAGTTGATTCATCTTGTTGCTTTAGAACGAAAAATTGGGCGTTCATGCTCATTGTATCGGGGCTTCCCACAGTATTGAAAATAATACTTAAATCAAAGCAGGGATTTTGCCATATAACGCGTTTTGCTTCAATTAATACACCGATAAATGAAGAATAAATAAGGCGCCAGAGGGCGCCTTATAATGAGTTGCATAGATTGCTAAACGCGATGTTTAATCTTGGCTGGTTTCGCTTACGCCAGCACGGTTTAGTAAATATTGTGTAAGCATTGGCACAGGACGACCTGTTGCGCCTTTATTTTTACCGCTGCGCCACGCAGTACCTGCGATATCTAAATGCGCCCAATTATATTTTTTAGTGAACTTAGATAGGAAGCACGCAGCGGTGATTGTGCCCGCAGCACGACCGCCTAAGTTAGTAAAATCAGCAAATGGGCTTTCCAGTTGGTCTTGGTAATCATCCCAAAGTGGTAATTGCCATGCACGGTCGCCACTTTGCTCTGATGCTTTTAATAAGTCATGTGCAAGCGGATTATGGTTGGATAATAAACCGGTTGCATGAGCACCAAGGGCAACAATACAGGCACCGGTTAAGGTGGCTACGTCAATCACGGTTTCAGGTTCAAAACGTTCAACATAGGTCAGTGCATCACATAATACTAAGCGGCCTTCGGCATCAGTATTAAGCACTTCCACAGTTTGCCCTGACATGGTGGTTAAAATATCACCTGGGCGATAAGCATTTGAGCTTGGCATGTTTTCACAGCCTGCCAGTACGCCAATTACGTTAATGGGTAATTGCATTTGCGCAAGCGCACGCATTGCGCCAATAACACCAGCAGCACCACCCATGTCGTACTTCATTTCGTCCATGGCTTCGCCAGGTTTTAGTGAAATACCCCCTGAGTCAAAGGTTAAGCCTTTACCAACCAGTACGATTGGGGCTTGATCTTTCGCGCCACCTTGGTAGTTAATGACCGACATAACCGATTCGTTATCACTACCACGGCCCACCGCCAAGTATGAATTCATACCCAGCTCTGCCATTTTCTCTTCGCCGATAATGTCAACCGTGATGTTATCAAAGTTAGCTGCAAGTTCTTGTGCTTGTTCACCTAAATACGCTGGGTTACAGATATTTGGTGGCATGTTCGCTACGTCTTTACATAACTTACTACCCGCAGCGATGGCTAAACCATGTTCAATGGCGCTTTCGCCAATCGTCAATTCGCGGCGAGTGGGTACATTAAACACGATTTTACGCAGTGGGCGACGCGGGTCGCTTTTTTTACTTTTTAATTGATTAAAGGTATATAAGCAATCTTGGGTGGTTTCGACTGCTTGGCGTACCTTCCAATATGTGTCGCGGCTTTTAACATGTTGCTCGGTTAAAAAACAGACCGCTTCCATCGATCCCGTTTCGTTAAGGGTATTAATGGTTTTTGAAATAATTTGTTTGTACTGTTTATCATCAAGCTCGCGCTCTTTACCACAACCAACCAGTAATATGCGTTCACTTAGCACATTCGGTACATGATGTAATAACAGTACTTGCCCTGGCTTACCTTCAAGGTCACCACGGCGTAATAAATTAGAGATATAACCATCACTGATTTTATCGAGTTGTTCTCCAATGGGGGATAAACGACGTGGCTCATAAACGCCAACTACAATACATGCGCTACGTTGCTTTTCAGGACTACCACTTTTTACGCTAAATTCCATTGTCACTCCTAATTTTGAGTCATTTACCCTTTAAATAAGGGCAATATAATAAAAATCCAGTTACTTACTTTAATATTAGCTTATAAACGCTGACTCATTATGTGTATTTGAACTTTATACTTTTGTAGCCATCAATACCACTAATGCGACAATATATCGAGTTGCTAGGTAGGATATTTAATGTTGATGACATATAATAAAACCTTAAGTTTACTCAAATTTTCTTACTCTTGAAGTGAAACATTATGTTTAACAGGGGCGATCATTGCTAATTTTCCGTTATTTGACCACTGAAGTTTTAAAGTCTCAGGTCGCCGTATTTTTAACTTTGATGACAATTTTTTTGTCACAAAAGTTTGTGGTTATTTTAAGCGACGCCTCTGAAGGCGGCCTTCCAGCCAAGTTAGTGCTGTCGATGATTGCACTAAAGTTACCGCAATTGGCTTCACTCATTTTACCGCTTAGTATCTTTTTAGGCATCATTCTCGCCTATAGTCGCATTTATGCCGACAGTGAAATGACCGTTCTCAAAGCCTGTGGGGTGAGTGAATGGTACGTAGTGCGTGTAACCTTAGTTTCTAGTGTGGTATTGGCGCTATTGGCAGGAGTACTGACTTTATATATAGCCCCATGGGCCAGTGAGCAAGAATATCAACTGAAAGAGCAGGCTAAAGCTGATGCTGGGTTATCAGCACTGCGGGCTGGGCGATTCCAGCAGACCGGTAACGAAAAAGCCGTGGTGTTTATTCATAACATTGAAAACGGCGGTAAAGAGTTAAATAAGGTATTTGTAGCACAACTACCTGATAGCGAAAAAGATAACCTTGCACGGTTAGTGTATGCCGAGCGTGGAGTAGTGGTTGAACAGGAAAATGGCGAGCAACAATTAATACTCAGTGATGGTAAGCGCTACGAAACCGATGGTGAAACAGCTGCGCTTAATTTAACTGAGTTTGACGGCTACAGCGTACAAATACGTGAACAAGAGATTGAACATCAGCGGCGTAAACTTGAAGCCGTACCAACCATAGACTTACTTAGCATGATGGGCTCAGAAGCTGTTGCACAATGGCAGTGGCGTATTGCTATCCCACTTTCGATCCCCTTGCTGACTTTACTTGCGGTACCGCTAAGTGTGGTTAATCCTCGCCAAGGTAAATTTGCCAAGTTAGTTCCCGCGATCAGCCTATATTTAGGTTATTTTATCTTACTTAATGCAGCAAAATTTGCTGTTGAAGATGGCAAGATCCCGCCGTCGATTGGCTTATGGTGGATCCACTTTACAGCACTATTTATAGGAGGTTTTTTGATTATCAAAGGACGGCCACTCGGTGCTTGGCTTAAAGCTGTCATCACCAAGCGGGAGTTAGGCGCATGATGAAAATGCTTGATTGGTACTTAGGCCGTAGTATTTTGCAAACCACGGGTTTTGCGCTGATGGTATTGGTGGGGATAAGCACCTTAATTAAATTTATTGAGCAGCTTAAATCAGTTGGTCGGGGTAGTTACGATATCGCAACCGCGTTACTTTATACCTTGTATAGCATGCCAGGTGACTTAGTGGTGTTTTTCCCCATGGCTGCACTCATCGGCGGTTTAACTGGCTTGGGAGCGCTTGCCTCAAACAGTGAGTTGGTGG
>NZ_DRGM01000171.1 GCF_011050055.1 Pseudoalteromonas prydzensis
CCGCTGACCGCTGACCGCTGACCGCTGACCGCTGACCTTTACCAGATCATCTCAACAAACTCAGGGTGATCCACGAATGGATTACGATTTCCTTGATGCTCATAAGCGGCTTGGTTTCTATCTAACTCTAATTGACTGACTGGATCCTCGTTATGCCAATTAACCAACATAGTTACTACCCAATTCTCAAACACTTGATTTGAGCTGCCATTGAGTACAGCGTTACTGGCAGTGGTATTATTTTGCCAAGTAGCAATGACGTTTTCGTAGCGGGTTGCCATATAAAAATAGGCGCGAGCAAAGTCACCTTTAAATTCATCGATTGGCTCAAATACCGTACCTGAGTAATTAATCGAGCTGGCTGCGCTGCCAAGCTTACTACCATTACTTGAGGTGTAGCTGGCGCTGCCCACTTCACCAAACGGGTAGTTGCTACGTTTTGAATTAACATAACCATCGGTGGCAAAAATATGGTGTACGTCTGAGTTCATCGGCTCATTTGTGCCGCCAAACCAACTTTTCGGGAATGAATGTTCGCGGTTGTAGCAATCAGCTTCACTATTGTAAGTGCCGCATTGATCACTTACAGCGACATAGTTATAGCTATCTTGGCCGGTGGGATTTTCTGAATAACGATCGAGGATTGAATTGTCATTTTCAAAGTACTTATCCCGAGATGCGCTATCGTAAAAATGCCAAATAGCTGAATAGCCCTGTGAGTTGTGACCTTTAATAATGTTGTATAGCGCTGTTTTTAGAGCGTAGCCTGTTAAACCTTGGGCTGTGACATAATAACCGCTTGGCTCCGTGGGTGGCGTTTCCGGGTTGGTATTATCACCAAGTATAAAGGGAGTTGCTTCACTGCTTTGAAAGCTACTGCCGCTTGCAAGTTGTGTTTGGCCAAATGTTAACGCGTAGCTACCGTTACCAAATGAACAGCAAATACCGTCGCCGTAACTATCAAAAATACTAAACGTGTAATCGCCATCAACTAAGCAAGCTTGCTCAGTGTAGCTGTTGTTACCACTATAACCGCCACCAGATGCAACGGTTGTACCTTGAGCATTAGTTATTTGCCAACTAGTTTCTTCGCCATAATTATCAGTTGTTAGCGCTAAACTAACCGTATTATTGGCACAACCTGATGGTGGTGGCGGTGTGCTGCTACCAGAGCTTGGCGTGAAACTATCCACATACACAGTTTCACTGCCATCAAAGCCACTAACATCATAAAAGCGCAGGCCAACGCTAATCGTAGCATTGCTGGTTGCTGTATATTGATGACTGATCTGTTGCCATTGATTTAATAGCGCAGGGTTTGAGTAGCCTTGGTAGCCGTCGGCAATTAGGCGCGCTTTCACGCCGCCTTCTGTGTGATAAATCCAGCTTGAAAATAGATAGCTTTGGCCTGCTTCAACAGTCACTGTTTGCAGTAAATCAGTATTACTTTGGCTTGCTGTATTAACGTCTACTTTTGCAGCGAGAGAGCCGGTGTTGACGATAGAACTTGAAGGCGATAGCACAATACCAGCATCAATGGTGCTCCAGTCGTTAGGGGTGTTGCCTGACCAACTTTCAAAGTCGCCATTATCAATGGCGGCTAAGCAAGGAAGTGCTGTTGATAAAACAGCGCTGGCGAGTATGAGTTTTTTATATGTCCCGTGTGACATAGTGTTTCCTTATTGTTATGGGCGCACAGAATGTGGCCAATTTCACTATAGCCTACCTGAGATTTGTTGCAAAAAGGTTAACGTTTAATTTTATTACCGATGCTGAGAATTGCTATTTTTGCGAGCTATTCATTACGCTGCGATAGCGGACGCGCGCTATTTTTAGCTTTTAATATGTTTTTACTGGTTAATTTATAAATTAATAACTAAATGGAATAACAAAGCAGATTCTATTCTTTTTTTATTGGCGCATACCCCGTTATTCTTCACACTCAGAGAAATCTTTAGGGCCTGAGTTATTTGCCTTAAAGTCGACACAAATTTTAGGCAAAGTGATTGACTGTGATCAGTGATCATTTTGTAGATAACTTTCAGGGTTACGGGGAATTAATTCATGTTGTTAGGTCAACTTAATGCTGCAGCAAGTCCACTATCGCAAGAGCAAGTACAAAAGCTACAAGGTTTAGTCGCTGAACTTAATCCAATTCAGCAAGCGTGGGTGAGTGGTTACCTTGCTGCGAATGCAAATACGGCAGCTTTAGGTGGCGTGGTTGGTGCTACACCAAGTGCGGGTGAGGGCGCTGCATTGACCATTTTATATGGTTCACAAACCGGTAACTCAAAAGGTGTCGCAACTAAGCTTAAAGAGCAAGCTGAGTCTCGTGGTTTGGCTGTTAAATTAGTGAGTATGGCCGATTACAAACCAACGGCCCTGAAAAAAGAAAAATTCTTAACAGTCGTTGTTTCAACTTACGGTGAAGGTGAGCCGCCAGAAGATGCAGAAGCACTGCATGAGTTTTTAGCGACTAAAAAAGCCCCTAAACTTGATGGTGTGAAAATTGCGGTTATAGGTTTAGGTGATTCAAGCTATGAATTCTTCTGCCAAACAGCAAAAGATTTTGAACAGCGCTTAAATAAACTCGGTGCAGAAACTGTGTATCAGCGTGCTGATTTAGATGTTGATTACGATGAGGAAGCTGTAACATGGATCAGTGGCGCGTTAGATGCCTTTGAACCTGATTTAAAAGCGCAGCAAGGCGCAACAGGTGGTCAAGTGCTTTCATTTGGTGCGCCAGTAACAGCTGCCAGCCAATACACTAAGCAAAATCCATTTGCGGCAGAGCTAAGCACTGTGCAAAAAATCACCGGTCGTGATTCAAGCAAAGATGTGCGTCACGTTGAAATTTCACTTGAAGGTTCTGATATTACTTATACCCCAGGTGACTCGCTAGGGGTGTACTTCTTAAATGATGAAGTCTTGGTTGATGAAGTATTAACACTGACGCAAATTGATGCAGCAAGCCAAGTTAAAATCGCTGATGAACAGCTAAGCGTTCGTGATGCATTGATCGAAAAATTAGAGCTAACTCAGTCATACCCAGGTTTTGTAGAAAAATATGCAATCGCAACGGGCACCCCTGAGCTACTTAAGTTAGTTGAAGACAAAGCGGCAATGCGTGAATACATTGAGCCTCGTCAAATCTTTGATGTGATCCGCCAAAACCCAGCCAAGCTTGAGGCACAAACCTTGGTTGATTGTTTACGCAAGCTGCAAGCACGTTTATATTCAATCGCTTCAAGCCAAGCTGAAGTGGAAGACGAAGTCCATTTAACTATTGGCTTGGTTGAGTTTGAAGCGTTTGGTAGTGAGCATTTAGGTGGCTGTTCGGGTTATTTAGCACGTCGTGCTGAAGAAGGCTGTAAAGTAAAAGTATTTAGCGAACATAACGATAATTTCCGGTTACCTGCTAACGACGAAACGCCTGTGATCATGGTCGGCCCAGGTACTGGTATTGCGCCATTCCGTGCCTTTTTACAAGAACGTGATGCCCGCGAAGCAACAGGTAAAAACTGGTTATTCTTTGGCAACCCACACTTTACCCAAGATTTCTTATACCAAGTAGAAATTCAAGGTTACTTGAAGTCAGGTTTATTGAGCAAAGTTGATGTGGCGTTTAGCCGTGACCAAGCTGAGAAAGTCTACGTACAAGACAAGCTACGTGAAAACAGCAAAGCGGTATTTGAGTGGCTAGAAGCCGGCGCGCATTTTTATATTTGTGGTGACGCCAATCGCATGGCGAAAGATGTACACCAAACCTTGGTAGATATTATCAAAGAAAACAGTGGTAAGAATGATATAGACGCTGAGCAGTATTTAAAAGATTTACGCAGCGCAAATCGCTATCAGAAAGACGTTTACTAAAGTTAAACGTTGCTTACTTTATTAAAAGTTAACAGCCGTCACTGTAACAAATTTAGGATTAAATATGAGCGAACAAGATAACAACGTAAAGCTTTCTGATAACGAGCGTTTGAAAAGAGAAAGTAACTTTTTACGTGGCACCATAGAGCAAGATTTAAAAAATGAGATCACCGGTGGCTTTACTGCGGATAACTTTCAGTTAATTCGTTTCCACGGTATGTATCAACAAGATGACCGTGATATTCGTGGTGAGCGTGCTAAGCAAAAGCTAGAGCCATTACATAACGTAATGTTACGTGCTCGTATGCCTGGCGGTATCATCAAGCCTGAGCAATGGTTGGCGATTGATAAATTTGCCGACGAAAAAACTAGCTACGGCAGTATTCGTTTAACCACCCGACAAACATTTCAGTTTCATGGGGTATTAAAGCCAAACATTAAAGGCATGCACCAAATGCTTAATAGTGTTGGTATTGACTCAATTGCAACAGCAGGTGATGTTAACCGTAACGTACTGTGTACTACTAACCCAGTTGAGTCTGAGTTACATCAAGAAGCATACGATTGGGCTGCGAAAATTTCTGAGCATTTATTACCAAAAACCAAAGCGTATGCTGAAATCTGGTTAAATGGCGAAAAAGCAGAAACCACAGAAGAGCCAATTTTAGGCTCTAATTACTTACCGCGTAAGTTTAAAACCACAGTGACCATTCCACCAAATAATGAAGTGGATGTGCATGCGAATGACTTAAACTTTGTTGCGATTGCTGAACATGGCAAGCTGGTTGGTTTTAACGTATTAGTGGGTGGTGGCCTTGCCATGACCCACGGCGATACTGCAACCTATCCACGTAAAGCCGATGATTTTGGGTTTATCGCTTTAGCAGATACGCTAAAAATTGCTGAGCATGTGGTATCAGTGCAGCGTGATTGGGGAAATCGCTCAAACCGTAAAAACGCAAAAACTAAATACACCTTAGACCGTGTTGGCACTGATGTATTTAAAGCGGAAGTAGAACAGCGTGCCGGTGTTAAATTTGCGCCAAGCCGCCCGTATGAATTTACCCACCGCGGCGATCGTATCGGTTGGGTTGAAGGCATTGATGGCAAGCACCACTTAACTCTGTTCATTCAAAGTGGTCGTATTTTAGATTATCCAGGTAAACCACTGAAAACCGGTTGTCGCAAAATTGCTGAAGTTCACCAAGGTGATATGCGTATGACGGCAAATCAAAACTTGATCATTGCCGGTGTGCCAGCCTCACAAAAAGCAGTGATTGAAGAAATCGCCCGTAATCATGGTTTGATTGACGACAAAGACTCTGAGCAACGTAAAAACTCTATGGCCTGTGTGGCATTGCCAACCTGTCCATTAGCAATGGCTGAAGCAGAACGCTACTTGCCAAGCTTAATTGAAAAAACCGAAGCGCTGCTTGCTAAGCACGGTATTCCTGATGACAGTATCATCATGCGTGTTGTTGGTTGCCCGAATGGCTGTGGCCGCGCCATGTTGGCAGAAGCGGGCTTAGTAGGGAAAGGTCCAGGTAAATATAACGTGTACTTAGGTGGCAACCTTGAAGGCACGCGTATTCCTAAGTTGTATTTAGAAAATGTCGGTGAAGACGTGTATTTAGAGGCCTTTGACAAATTAATAGGTCAATGGGCAAGTGAACGTAACGACGGCGAATGTTTTGGTGACTTTGTGATCCGCAAAGGCATCGTTGCTGAAGTTAAAGTGTCAGTCACCGATTTTCACGCTTAATTTAAAAGCAAGCGAGTGAGCTTGCTGAGGTTTGGAATTTACTATGAGTGAATTTAAAAACATATTACAGCTCGATAAAGAAAGCCAAGCAGCGTTGATTGCAGATGCAAACGGCGTATTAAAAGACTTAAGTGCCGAACAACGGGTGGCTTGGGCGCTTGAAAACTTACCAGATACCCAGTTTTTATCATCAAGCTTTGGTATTCAGGCGGCGCTGATGTTGCACTTAGTCACATCACAGCGCCCAGATATACCTGTAGTCTTAACTGATACCGGTTACTTATTTCCGGAAACGTATCAGTTTATTGAGCAAATGACGATGCGTTTATCACTTAATTTAAAAGTGTATAAATCAGCGCTGAGCCCAGCATGGCAAGAAGCTAAGTTTGGTAAGTTATGGGAGCAAGGTGAAGCGGGAATTAAGCAATATAACCAGCTTAATAAAGTAGAGCCGATGACCCGTGCGCTAAAAGAGATTAACGCCGGCACTTGGTTTAGCGGCCTGCGTCGGGATCAAGCATCGACTCGTGCCGATAAGCAGGTTGTTGAAATTAGCCGTGGTACAGTTAAGGTTTACCCAATTATTGAATGGTCAAACCGTGATGTGTATCAGTATCTAACGAAACACGATTTACCATATCATCCATTGTGGGAAGAAGGCTATGTGTCGATGGGGGATGTGCATACAACCCGTAAGTTAGAGCCGGGTATGACCGAAGAAGAAACTCGTTTCTTTGGTTTAAACCGTGAATGTGGCTTACACATTGATGGTGATGGCATCTAACCCTAAATGCTGTTCTGAATATACCTAAAACGCAGCCTAGCTGCGTTTTGTATTTTTGGCTACAATATAATCAGGCATTATAAATAAATGTGCAGCTATTTTATGAAACTGTGTTACGCAATTTTATTTTTGTTATGTTCCTGTAATCTGTTTGCCGAAAGTCTTCGGATTGCCTTACCAGATGAAGATTATCCTCCCTTTCACTTTGTCAGCTCAAAAAATAAAGGTATTTTATATGATGTTATTACATCATTTTCGCGGGCTACAGGGGTTAAAATAGACTACATTTTTGTGCCAGAAATGCGTTCGGCACACATGGTGCGACGCGGTGATGTTGATGCACGCATGGAATCTGAAGTTTGGCTTATCGGTAATGAGCCATATTATTGGAGTCACGAGATTGTGTGGGTCGAAGATGTGATGGTCGTGGCGCGAGGAGCCAAACTAATTGACTTACAACAATTGAGTAGCTTAGAAGGTGGTGTTTTACTTGGGCACTTTGGCTATGTTTATCCAACATTTGAGTTGTTAGAGCAGAATAATGTACTGCATCGTGAAAATTTTTATTCCGACTTAGCAGTACTGCAAAGCTTGTACAAAGATACTACTGACAGTAAACGCTTTACTGTTATGTCGCGCTCCGTCGTAAATTGGTATATACAAAAGTACCCCGAACTTGCTGATTTAAACATAAGTGATGTCAGTGTTGGTGTTGCGCCATTACAACTACAGTTTGCCTATAATCCGAAAGGTAAAAAGTACGTAAAAGAATTTAATGATTTTTTACAAAGGTTGAAAGATAATGGTGAGCTGGATAAAATCATAGCTCGCTATCAATGATAGTAATGGCGAGTTTTAACTCAAAGGATTGAATATGAAGTACTTCTCGTACCTAGCAATTATGGTATTGCTAATTAGTGTAGCTGGATTATGTTATTTACAGCGCCCAGATGGCCAAGCATGGTTAACGAGTGATGAAATAACTCGTCAATCCAGTGATACGCTTGCTCGCGCTGTTAAGGTTATCAGTGAAACTAGTCAAAAAGTTGTAGAATCAATGACTGCGGATAGTTCATCTGAGGCTATAGTAATTTACAAATGGCAAGACAAACAAGGGCAATGGCATTATTCAGATAGGCCTAACCCTGATGGTAAAAGTCAACAAATGTTGCTCGACCCTAACGATATAACGGTTGTTGCAGCCGAAGATACCGCTATTCTCAAAGGCAGCGCTAAAACAACTAATATGGCGCTTACGGGCACGGCTAGTCGTGTTTATGATCCTGTCGTGATAAAAAAACTGTTTGAAGATGCAGAGCAAGTAAAAAGCGCATTAGAGCAACGTACAAAAGCGCTAGAAGCGGCTCAGTAATTAAAGTGGCGATTGTGTGCGCTTGTTGTGCTTGGCTTCCATTTTCATCAGCACAATGGTGAGATAAATTTTTGTCGGTAATGAAAATAAAATACCAACTGCAATTAAAGTCGCACCGATCATAATGCCATGAATACTATTTTGTTCAGCAAACAGATCCGAGACTAATAAGTAATGCCCCGCTAAAATCAGCGATATACCGAGAATTATAAATATTTTAAGCATGCTTATGATTTTTTGCTCAGTCATACAATGCAGCTGTTGGTTGGTAATTAGGCGTATTAAGTGTAGTTAATAATGAATAAGCTGATTTGTTTTACATCAAGAAATTAAGGGCTAAGCAAATTAAATCTGCAAAGCCCTGAGCAGTCAATTAATTGCTGAGCATATTACGCAAGACGTATTGTAAAATGCCGCCATGCTTGTAGTAATCCCACTCTTTAGGGGTATCGATACGAACATCAGCCGTAAAACTTTGCTTTTTCCCCTCGCTATTTGTGGCAATTACGGTTACTTCAGTCGTTTTGTCATACAGGCCATCAATGTCAAATTGCTCTTGACCAGTTAAGCCAAGCGACTCATGACTTTCGCCGTCCTTAAATTGCAGCGGTAACACACCCATACCAATCAGGTTGGAGCGGTGAATACGTTCATAACTTTGTGCTATTACTGCTTTAACACCCAATAATAGCGAGCCTTTTGCGGCCCAGTCGCGTGATGAACCTGTGCCATACTCAGCCCCTGCGAGTACAACAAGAGGTGTACCTTGTTGTTGATACGCCATTGCTGCATCGTAAATACTGGCAAGCTCATCATCAGGTTGTGTGCGAGTTACACCGCCTTCCGTGCCAGGAGCTAATAAGTTTTTTAACCTGACGTTGGCAAAAGTACCACGCATCATCACTTCGTGATTACCACGGCGTGAGCCATAAGAGTTAAACTGGGCTTTTTCAACCCCATGTTCTTGCAGGTATAGGCCTGCGGGGGCATCGGCTTTTATTGCTCCGGCGGGGGAAATATGGTCGGTAGTCACAGAATCGCCAAGTTTTGCTAAACAGCGTGCGCCAGTAATTGTTGGGATCCCAGGTGGTTCTATTTTCATACCATCAAAAAATGGTGCTTTTTTGATGTAAGTTGATGCTTCATTCCAGTCATACAGTTTGCCATCAGGAATTTTAATTTGTTGCCAGCGAGCATCACCTTTGTAAACATTGCCGTAACTTGAGGCAAACATTTCTTTAGTGACGGTTTTTTTCACTAGCTCATTCACTTCGCTCATTGTTGGCCAGATGTTTTTCAGGTAAATATCATTGCCGTCTGTATCTTGTGCCAGCGGTTCATTGTAAACATCTATATCGGTGCGCCCAGCAATTGCGTAAGCAACAACCAAAGGCGGTGAGGCTAGAAAGTTCATTTTCACGTCTTGGTGAATACGTCCTTCAAAGTTACGGTTGCCTGATAAAATAGAGCTTACAATCAGTTTATGTTTTTGAATCGCATCAGAGATTTCATCGGCAAGTGGGCCTGAGTTACCAATACAGGTAGTACAACCATAGCCAACTAAGTTAAAGCCAAGCGCATCTAAGTCAGCCATTAGGCCAGCTTTTTCTAAGTAATCGGTTACCACTTGTGAGCCTGGTGCGAGTGATGTTTTTACCCACGGTTTTACATTAATTCCTAACTGGCGAGCTTTTTGCGCTACTAAGCCTGCTGCTAAAATAACGCTTGGGTTGGAAGTATTAGTACAACTAGTGATGGCGGCAATCACACAAGCGCCATCTTTGAGCTCAAATTCTTGGCCTTTAAAGTTAACCTTTGCTGCGCCCACAAATTGCGCTTCGTTTACCGTATCGTTAGGATTCGTAACGGGGCCTTCGCTTTCAATACGCGCTTGTTGCTCGTCACTATTGTCATGTTTTGCTAAGCGTTCATCTTGGAAGGTTGTTAAGTGTTTGCTGATGAGTTCACCGGCTTGATCTAATGCAATTCTATCTTGTGGGCGTTTAGGGCCTGCAAGGCTTGGCACAACATCACTGAGGTTTAATTCGAGTTTATCGGTGTAATTAGCTTCATCGCCATCGTTACGCCATAAACCTTGATGTTTAGCGTAGTCCTCAATCAGTTTTAACTGTTGTTCATCGCGATTGGTTAAGCGTAAGTAGCTAATGGTTTCATCATCAATCGGGAAAATACCACAGGTAGCACCGTACTCAGGCGCCATATTAGCAATGGTGGCACGATCTGCTAATGGTAAGTCAGCTAGGCCGTCACCATAAAATTCCACAAACTTACCAACTACACCATGTTTACGCAGTATTTCAGTTACGGTTAGTACCAAATCTGTCGCTGTGGTGCCTTCAGGTAAACGGCCGCTGAGTTTCATACCCACCACTTGTGGGATCAGTAAGCTAATTGGCTGACCGAGCATTGCGGCTTCCGCTTCAATGCCGCCTACACCCCAACCAAGTACGCCTAAGCCATTGATCATCGTAGTATGAGAATCAGTACCAACTAAGGTATCTGGGTAAGCAAATTTTTGCCCGTTGCGGTCTTCGTTAAATACCACTCGGGCGAGGTATTCTAAATTCACTTGGTGAACAATCCCGGTGGCGGGTGGCACTACTTTTAAGTTATCGAATGCCGTTTGACCCCAACGTAAAAATTCATAACGTTCTTTATTGCGTTCATATTCTAGCTTGGCATTTAAATCAAATGAGCCATCATTACCATAGCCATCTACTTGTACTGAGTGGTCAATTACCAACTCAGCAGGAGAGAGTGGATTTATTTTTGCCGGATCGCCACCGAGTTTTTCCATGGCATCACGCATCGCGGCTAAATCAACGATCGCGGGTACTCCGGTAAAATCTTGCATTACTACGCGCGCTGGCGTAAACGCTACTTCGGCAGTTGGTTTAGCTTGTGGATCCCAATCTAATAATGCATCGATATCTTGTGCTTTGATATTTACGCCATCTTCATTGCGTAGTAGGTTTTCGAGTAGAATTTTTAACGAGAACGGCAGTCGCTTGGCTTTGTCGCCTAATCCTTGCAGTGAATGAATATGAAACTGCTCGCCATTAATAGTGAGTTGTTTTTGGGTGTCAAAACTATTGTTCATTATGTGCCCCTAAGTTAGATGAATATCCTTAAGTAGTACTCAAGTGGTAAGTGTAACCCCTCTTTAAATAGTTAAAGTGCAAAGTACATACCAGCTTCTTTTTGCATGTTTTTTGCACAGTTAATGTAGTAGATATGATGCTGAAAATTTATATTTCAAGCGTTAGCAGTAAAACAACAGCAGCTAAATTTAGTCTGCTTTGCTGGTTTACTGTAGCCAACCTTGTTGTTTGCCTTTGTGGCTCAGCATTAGCAGGGTAATCGCAATAACAACAACTAATATTGGCATAAAGACAGCACTAGCACCGAGTAATGCAATACTGTTAATGATGATGAAATTATAAAATTGTTGAATAAAAATAGCGATTAACGACAGGGCAAAACAGGCTCGTGCAACTGCTTTTTTAAGTAACAAGAAAATACAGCCAACTGTGCCACCAAACACGGCTACAGCAAACGCTAAGGTAGACCATAAAGGGATGTTTGAATATGCAGCTTGTTGATCTGCAGGGAGTTTACTAATCATTTCAGGGGTCATAAGCAGTTGCATAATAAACGCAATTACCCCGAGTAAATTCCAAACTAAGGCGGCCCAAGCAACGCTTTTAAGCCAACTAGGAGCTGTTGAAGTCGTCATAAAACCCTTCTAATTTGCTATTGTTAAGAAAGTAATTAAAGACGACTCTAAAGTGTTTTACAAGTTGTGTAGGTGATTAACCAAATGAAATTGGACGACGGCCGGTTTTTTCATCTACTTTCGGCTTTTTGGTACGTTTACGTTTGTTTTTAGGCGCTGCGGGTGTTTCTTGCACAGGGTTTTTTACACTCTCAGATTGCGTATTTCCCACAGCACGCTGTGCCGGTGTTGCATCTTCACTTAAAGTTAACTTAAAGAGCTCACCATCAAATTCAAGCACATCACCACTGTATAATTTTTTCCGTTTGATTGTACAAATTTCATGGTTAACACCCACATAACCCTCAGTGATGAGGTTTTTTGCTTGGCCGCCACCTTCAACTAAATCAAGAACTTTTAAAAGTTTACATAACTCAATCGGTTCTTCTTCTAATTCAATTTCAATGTATTCGTTGTTCATGTTTGATCTCATTAAGGTAGGGCACAGCCATAGTATAAAGGCTTAGCGTGACTTTTGCATCAAGCTGTCTAAAGTCTGCAAGGCATTAAATAAAATTAACCGGAAACTTTTTTGTATTTTTCACTGTCTTTAAAAAAACTGCAGTAATTACGATGTAAGCTGCGACTGTAAAATCTGGCCTGTTATTTGCCGTAGATGATGAAAATTAATAACCGCTAGATGCAGTAACTTAAGTGCTAAGGCACTGAAAAATGGAGTAGAAGATGGGCGTAAGATTAGCAATGCGAAAAGAGTTAATGGGTTTAAATAACTCAGATATGTTAACAGCTGATGATGTCAGAGCGCACCTAACTCAACAGGTAAAACAACAGCCGCACAGTATGCAAAAAGGCTTTTCGGTGATTTCAAAATTTAATGATAATCACAGTCAATTACTCAGTGGTGACAACAACCGAGAGTGTTTGTTGGAGTTTCAACGCCATCGTTTATTTAAAGATGTGTTATACACCAGGCAAAGTGTTGATGCTTGGTTAAATAGCCAAATAAATTAAGTTGCCTTAATGCGCTACCTCCAATAGACTACATTTGTAATCATTTGGAGGTACTATGCGAAATGGAATTTTAATCTGCATGTTGTTATTACTAACAGCGTGCCAACAACCTACAATATATGTGTACACTGAAAGCTTAACTAAATTCCAAACCGAGCAACTGAGTGTACGCTTACAGCAACAATCGTTACCGTATCAATTCACTCAATTACCAGTACCTAAAGAGTTTACTGCTGCGACACTGTTAACTTCCGAAGATAAGCTACTTACTGCTGAAACCGAGCAGCTTGCTGATATTATGCAGGCGATGGGCTATCAGCCACAGCTTAATTATGTGTCGGTGGCTAATCATCATTATAGCGATGGCAATATTGGTTTTTACTTACGTGGTGAGCAAATAGAGCAAGGTTTTGACCTGCCGCAACAGCTGCGCACTACTGGTTGCGTTGAAGACCGCTACAATAACCTTAAAGTCAGATTTTTTGATAACTTGGTTGAAGTTACTTTACTAAATGGTGCTCGCGCTCAGTTAGTTTGGCAGCGTTATGAAAATTATTTAGTCATCAATTATAGAGATACTTCGCAGTCATACACGCATTCAAGCCCTTTGGTTGCCACTCCTTTTGGGGAAAAGCCCTCAGACACATTTCGCTATAACGCACACATTGAAGGGCCACAATGGTTAAATTGCTCGCTGCAAGTTGTGTATATGGATTAAAAAACACTTTACCTAAACTTAGCTTGAGGTTTTAGGCTGTGCAGAAATCATCAACCTTAATAACCAGGATGCTTTATGCACGCTTATATCAAAGATTATTTAAACAGCCTAGATACCGATGTTGAACATGCTGTTCGGGATTTAAATTTGGTTACCCGACTGCAAGCACTGCATTTAACTAACTACAGCTTTAGTAGTGTTAATGCATTGCAAGATCTTCCTTTGAGTACTGAACCAGAACAATTATTTAAACGTTTGATTACTGATAAACAAGGTGGCTATTGCTTTGAGCATAACAAAATATTTTACTTAGCTTTGCAGGCATTGGACTTTAATGTACAAATAGTGATAGCGAGAGTGATGCTCAATGGTCAGCTTGAAAATCCACGTTCACATCGGTTAACGCTATTAACCCTCGATGGCAAACAATACTTAGTGGATGTAGGTTTTGGGGTGAGTACACCAATATTACCTTTAGCGATCGATCAAAGTGGCATCGTCGCCGAAAGCATGAATAAATACCGTATAACTCGTTGCGGCAATATCATTATGGTTCATCAGCAACAACCCGAAGAAAAATATTTATACCGCGTTGAGCTCGCTGAATTTTTTGAAAGTGATTGCGATATAGCGCACTTTTATAGCCATCAACACCCAAGTGCTGCATTTGTAAATAACTTAGTCGTATCACGAATTGCTGATGGTGAACGGTTTCTTATTCGTAATCAGAGTTTTTTTTATTGGCATCAAGCAAAGTCACTGCATACAGGGCAAGTAATCGAAAGTAGTGAGCATTTATATCAGTTAATTCGAGAGGTTTTTTTACTGAATGTATCACTGCAATCTGCGCAGTGGCTATTTACTAAAATACGCTCAGCCTCGTGAATCAAGGTAGTGACTAAGCTTGGCGATGCGCTCGCTCATGCCTTCGATAATGCGATCTTTGATTTTTTCGCGGATCACATTGGGTAGCCGAGTAAGCGCTTCATGGGTGATCGCCAAGACAATGGTATCGCTTTTTGCGCGGGCACTGGTGCTACGTTCGCGGTTATTGATAAAGGCACCTTCGCCAATAAACTCACCGGGCTCTATTGT
This sequence comes from Pseudoalteromonas prydzensis, assembly GCF_011050055.1. Lineage (GTDB taxonomy): Bacteria > Pseudomonadota > Gammaproteobacteria > Enterobacterales > Alteromonadaceae > Pseudoalteromonas > Pseudoalteromonas prydzensis_A. The sequence continues at coordinate 14,373 of NZ_DRGM01000171.1, forward strand.
GCCCAGTTCCATTAAATGGCTGTGCTTAAACACCACAATAGCGCCACTGAGAACAATATACAGTTGTTTGTCATTATCGAATTGTTTAAACACAAAGCGATCTTGACTCACTAAATATAAATGGCTGAATGATTCGAGTAAAATTTGCCGCTCGTTGAGGGTAAACTCTCTAAAAAAATTCAGCCTATTGAGTATTTCCAGCTGCTTTATTAATGGTATATGCTCGATTAACTTCAACTTGTTTTCCTTTCAAACAGGGAAATTTAGTTGATATTGCGCTCTTTTAATTTACGGGTCAATGTATTGCGACCCCAACCAATTTTAACGGCGGCTTCTTGCTTATGACCAGCACAGTTTGCCAACGCCGTTTTGATTAAGCGAGTTTCTAACTGCGCTTGAATATTCGGCCAAATATTTTCTTTACCTTGTTTTAGCTCTTGATTAAGCCACTGCTGAAATGAATCAAGCCAATCACCTTCTTGTTGAGCTGCGTCGATCTCTAAAATCTCAGGCGGTAAATCTTGTTCACTGACTAATTCACCCGGAGCCATTACAGTAAGCCAGCGACAGGTGTTTTCAAGTTGGCGAACATTGCCTGGCCAGTTGAATAGGCGCAGTAAATCAGTGGCTTTAGCGCTGAGCACTTTACTTTCAACTTGTAAGTCTTTGGCGCTTTTATGCAAAAAGTGTTGTGCTAAGCGTTCAATGTCTTCGGTGCGTTCACGCAGAGCGGGTAAGCGAAGTCTTACCACGTTTAAGCGGTGAAATAAGTCATCCCTAAACTTGCCTTGTTTGACCAAGTCTTCAAGGTTTTGGTGAGTTGCGGCAATGATCCGCACATCCACCTTAATACTTTGATGACCACCAACGCGGTAAAATTCGCCATCAGCTAATACCCGTAATAGCCGAGTTTGTACATCCAGTGGCATATCGCCAATTTCATCGAGAAATAACGTCCCGCCATTGGCTTGTTCAAAGCGGCCTTTACGCACACTATCAGCCCCAGTAAAGGCGCCTTTCTCATGGCCAAACAGCTCAGACTCCACCAATTCTTTAGGAATTGCCGCCATATTCAAGGCAATAAACTGGTTTTCTTTACGCGGGCTGTGGTTATGCAATGCACTGGCAACTAACTCTTTACCGGTACCAGATTCACCATTAATCAATACACTCATGCTTGATGCCGACAGCTTGCCGATTGCCCGAAACACTTCTTGCATAGCTGGCGCTTCGCCAATGATATGGGCGCTTTTTGGCGGAGCTGGTTTACGTTTAGTCTTTTTAGTGGAATTAGCGCGACACGCGCTTTCTACTAAGGCAACCGCTTCATTTAAATCAAACGGTTTGGCCAGGTATTCAAATGCGCCTTTTTGAAAGGCATTAACTGCAGAATCTAAGTCAGAATGCGCAGTCATAATGATCACTGGAAGCCCTGGATTTTGCTCTGCAATAAGCTCCAGCAATGCCATGCCATCCATACCCGGCATTCTTACATCTGAGACCAGCACGGTGGGCTGGCTAAACTTTAATGCACTGAGCACGTCTTGGGCATTAGCAAAACTTTCAACGTTGAAACCTGCGCGTGCCAGCGCTTTTTCAAGTACAAAGCGGATCGATGCATCATCATCAACAAGCCAAACTGTTTTCATGCGAACTCCAAAAACCGATTAATCCACAAAAGGCAGATATATATTAAATTCTGTATGACCTGGCCAGCTATCACATTCGATATAGCCATTGTGTTGATCGATCAAGGTTTGTGCAATCGAGAGTCCGAGTCCTGAACCACCATCTTTATTGGTGATCATCGGGTAAAACAAGGTCTCTTTGATGCTAGGATCGATACCAGGTCCGTCATCTGATATTTGGATCAGCAAAGCTTTCTTAGGGGCTTTACCCGGGCGACGTTGTTGATGATTAATGCGTGTTTTAATTTTTATCACGCCACCACCGATCAACGCTTGTTGTGCATTACGAACAATATTAAGTACCACTTGCTGAATTTTACCTTGGTCAATAAATACATCCGGAATACTTGGATCATAATCTTTTTCCAAACTAATGTTGGCGCAATTATCTAAGGTACTTAACTTAATGACAGACTCTAAGGTTTGATGAATATTACCGTATGATTTTTGCGGTAATTGATTCGGCCCTAATAATCTGTCTACCAGCTCTCGTAAGCGGTCTGCTTGCTCAATGATCAGTTCTGCACATTCATCCCGTTCTTGCTGATCAACCTCATACTGCAATAATTGCGCCGCTCCGCGAATTCCACCTAAAGGATTTTTAATTTCATGGGCAAGTCCGCGAATTAAATTTCGGGCAGCTTGGTATTGATGCATTTGATTCGAGGCTTGATCATGGCGAATTTCATCGTCGGTTTGGCGACATTCAAATAAGATATAATACTCGTTTTGCAGTTTTACGCGGCGCGAGCTGATCGCTAATTTGGCATGGCGAGAATCAACGAAAACCACGTCAGCTCTATGCTGGTGGCAATCTACACCATCCATCAGTGAGTATTGTGCAATGCGTTTTAAGTCAATCGAATGATAGTTAAATAGACTGTCAAATGGCTGATTTAGAATACGCTTAGGGCCTAATCCTAATAGCTCACTGGCACTATTATTAGCGTAAATAAGCGTAAATTGTTGATCAAGTAAGAGCACTGCAGTTGAGAGATTTTGCCAAATGCTAGTGAGTAGTTCCGGGCTAAAATTTTTATTATTGGGCATGGTTGCACCACTTTAGTGCGTTGATGATAATTAGCAGCTTAGCACATAATTATTAAGCAAATTATTGTCTTTGTATCGAAAGAAGATCTTTTTACAAAGATGATGCTCTATGCATAAAAAATGTACTTATTGGGCTAACAGAGACTACAGAGCCTTGCGGATCAAATAGTTTAACTTGTAAGGTGTGTTCCCCACGATTGACATCGCGCAGGGCAAACGTGCTGGTATTGCTGGGCTCTGCAAATGCAGCACCATCAACCAGTAGCTGAATTTTAAAACCATTCTCAAAGCGAGGTGTAATACGACTAGTAACATACACTGAACCGGTATTCTCACGCACAGTGCCTTGATCGGCAGGGGAAGAAATAACCACTTTATAGCTTTTTGCAGCGACAGGCTGCTGTTCATCTAAAATACTAGTATCAACGCTTGGCATAGATAAAGTTTGGCTCGTGAGCTTTACTTCAGTGGCACCCACTTTAGGGGTATCAGAAAATACTAAAACACCATTCTTATCTTTCCAAGAATAAATTTTCTTATCACCACTGTAGCCATAAAAGCTGATTGAGATCAGCATCACTAGTAATAAAAGCCTTGTTTTCACCTTGCCACCTTGCATTTTTTGCACTAACTAAACTTTAGTGGAGAATGGGGAAATTAGCCATAAAAAAAGCCCGCATAACGGGCCTTGAGAACACACATAGATTATCTATAACTAGATAATTCTAACTACAGCGTATTAACAGCTGTAGTACATTTCGAACTCAACTGGGTGAGTCGTCATGTTAAGCTTTTCAACTTCTTTCGACTTAAGCGCAATGTAAGCATCAATTAGGTCGTTAGTGAATACGCCACCTTGATTTAAGAACTCACGATCAGCATCTAAAGAAGCAAGTGCTTCTTGTAGTGAAGTTGCAACTGTTGGGATTTCTGCTGCTTCTTCTGCTGGTAAGTCGTATAAATCTTTATCCATTGCATCGCCAGGGTGGATCTTGTTCTTGATACCGTCAAGGCCAGCCATAAGCATTGCAGAGAATGCAAGGTATGGGTTAGCAGTTGGATCTGGGAAGCGTACTTCGATACGACGACCTTTTTCAGATGGAACCACTGGGATACGGATTGATGCAGAACGGTTACGTGCAGAGTACGCAAGCATTACTGGCGCTTCAAAGCCTGGTACTAAACGTTTGTACGAGTTAGTAGACGCATTGGCAAATGCATTGATTGCTTTAGCATGCTTGATAATACCACCGATGTAGTAAAGCGCTTCTTCAGAAAGACCGCCGTACTTGTCGCCTGCGAATAAGTTAACACCGTCTTTAGCTAAAGACTGGTGACAGTGCATACCAGAACCGTTGTCACCAACGATTGGCTTAGGCATGAAGGTCGCTGTTTTGCCATATAAATGAGCCATGTTATGGATAACATATTTCATTTCTTGGATTTCATCCGCTTTTAATACCATAGTATTGAAGCGAGTAGCGATTTCGTTTTGACCCGCTGTAGCCACTTCGTGGTGATGCGCTTCAACAACTTGACCTAGTTCTTCAAGCACTAAACATGTCGCTGAACGCCAATCTTGGAAATCATCAACTGGAGCAACAGGGAAATAACCACCTTTTACGCCAGGACGGTGACCCGTGTTGCCGCCTTCGTAGCTTTTATCTGAGTTCCAAGCTGCTTGCTTAGAATCAATTTTGTACATTGAACCTGACATATCAGTTTTGTATTTGATGTCATCAAATACGAAGAACTCTGGCTCAGGACCAAATAAAACGGTGTCAGCAATACCAGTAGAACGCATGTACTCTTCAGCGCGCTTAGCAACTGAACGCGGGTCGCGCTCATAACCTTGTAATGTGCCAGGTTCAACCACATCACAACGTAAAATTAAAGTAGCTTCTTCTGTGAAAGGGTCTAATTTAGCTGATTCAGCAACAGGTAGTAATACCATGTCTGATTCGTTAATGCCTTTCCAACCAGCAATTGAAGAACCGTCAAACATTTTGCCGTCTTCAAAGAAATCTTCATCTACTTGGTGATGAGGAATAGAAACATGTTGTTCTTTACCTTTGGTATCAGTAAAGCGTAAATCAACGAACTTAACGTCATTTTCTTTAATAAAATCTAAAACCGATTGTGACATGTGTCCTCCAACTGTTGGGTTTTATTTTTGCTGCATAATTGCTTTTGCTTTCTAGTAAGCGGCTTCCATGCCATATTTGTAATATATTGTTTTTAATGGTTAAAAAATACAGATGTTCGCGAGCTTTTGGTGTTTTTGCACCAACTTGGATCGTAATTTGATCATTTTGGTGCATTCATTAAGTGAACGCTATTTGCGATTAATTTGTACATATAATAAACACCGCTATTTAGTTAACTTACTCAGCAAATACTGCCAAATTATGACAATAATAGCTAGGAATGAGCGAAATAGTGGCAAATTGAAAAATTAAATTAATGAAAATGTCATATATAAAACAGATACTTATTAGAAGTATGAAGAAAGTTGTGAAATATATATTGGATAAACTTTCATCCATGTCATTAATAAGGGATAATATGCGCCCTTTTAAATCCTATGCTGGGACATCTCGTGAAAACGCAGATGAGTGCGTAGATCTTGCAGGATCATTGAGAATTTAATTTCTCTGAGTAAATATATGAGCATCGAAAAGTTAA
>NZ_DRGM01000172.1 GCF_011050055.1 Pseudoalteromonas prydzensis
CTAATTGCCCCTTTGTGAATAATTGTTTGAACTTTCTAATTTAAATTTTCACACAGACAAAAACGGCATTGCCAGAGCGTTCACCCCATGGGGTTATTTTTTCGTAGTCATGTTCAAACACATGTATTGCAAAATAAGGCTTTAGGGCTTCTTTTAACTGGGCAAAACTAACAGCGACCATTGGGTGCTCGTCGTGCCATATGAGTGTTTCATCTGCTGTTGCTTTATTTATACTGAGCTTTAATGACTGCTGTTCGCCACTGCCACTGTAATGCCAACCAGAGCGGAATGTGAATAAGCTGCCTGCATTTTCAGCGCTATGCTCTACAAATGACTCGTTATCGATGTGATTTTTATCAACAACGTTAAAGCAAAATATGCCACCGGCTTTTAGTGCATGGTGTACGCTGGTAATACAGTCTGTTAATTTATTAATGCCGTCGCAATAATGGATTGAATACAAAAAGCAGGTAATTAAATCCACTTGCTCAGGGATCACAAACTCACTCATATTTTGCAATGAAAATTGCGCTTCTGGGCAGCGAATGACAGCTCTATCTAGCATGGGTTGATTAATGTCGAGCCCACTACTTTGATAACCGTAGTCGATGAAATGACGAACATGCGGGCCCGTTCCGCACGCTAAATCAAGGTGGGTATTTCCGCTATTACCGAAAATCTGCTGTAGCCTGTGAATAAAATAGCTTTGGGCTTGATAATCTATATCTGCGCACATTAAGTCATAGTGATCAGAAAGGTCTGTGTATAACGCGTTCGCGGACATATAAGCCTAGTGGTTTGTAGTAGAGTATTTTGAGTCGCGCATAATAAACGAATTATCACCATTAACGAAGCAGATATGAAAGTAAACAGCGTTGTTGGGTTTAGTTTCATCAAACCCAACAACGTTTAATTTAACACCAAACTGCTTATAACTTAAAGCTTACCGCTGGCAGCTTTAGTTTATCCCTAAATACTTATGTACTTGTACGGATAAACGCCAGTTTTTTTCGATGCAGGTTTCAATTGCCAACTTAGTTGCAGAGACTTTTTGGCTAATTGGTTGCAGGTAAACAAGTTTGGGATTTACGCCTGTTTTTGCAAATAACGCTTCAAGCTCTGCAACGTGTTTTTGCATCGCGACTGGGTGTTTTATTTCATCGGCACGGTGCATGGCTGATGTAAGTACCTCGTAGCCACCGCGCATATTGATTTTTGGCGATACCGTTACCCAAGTTTGTGCTGGGGCGAGTATTTCGAAAGTGCCGCTGGTTTCTATTTGCGTGCTGTAGCCGTTAGCGTGGAGTAACTCACAAACAGGGTTTAAGTCGTACATGCATGGCTCACCACCGGTGATCACCACATGTTTGGCACGATAAGCACGCTCGGCAAACAAACTCAGTATTTGCTCAGCGGATGCATCTGCCCAGTGATCTGAATCGGCTTTTTTCTCAACCGTGTCGTCCAGTGATACTTTATACACATTATTCACTTCCCACGTTTGCTTAGTGTCACACCAAGCACAGCCAACGGGGCAGCCTTGTAAACGTAAAAATATTGCAGGCGTGCCAGTAAAGCTCGCTTCGCCTTGAATGGTTTCAAATATTTCATTAATTTTGTACAAAAGTATCTCACTTACTACTTGGCATTGATTATGAGCGTCATTAATTATTGAGCATGAAGAAAGCCGATTTGAAAAATCAAAAATCACGGTCAAAAATTGTTATTTATGCTCCAGCCGTGTAGTATATCGCGCCCTGATATAAACCTCTATTAAAACTAAGAGCAAAACAGTTATGACGCAAAAAGTAGTTGTGATTTATTCCGGCGGTATGGATTCATTTACCGTATTAAATAAAGCCCTGCAACAAGGCCATGAAGTGTATGCCCTGTCATTTGACTATGGTCAGCGTCATGTAAAAGAGCTTAAAGTTGCGGCCAGTGTCTGCGAAAAATTGGCCGTACCACATAAGATTGTTGATATTTCTGCGATCAATCAGTTAATTGGTGGCTCATCGTTAACGGATGATATCGATGTGCCAGAAGGCCATTACGAAGCCGAGAACATGAAAAGCACTATCGTGCCTAATCGCAACATGATTTTGCTGTCACTGGCTGTGGGTTATGCGGTATCACTCAAAGCGAGTCAAGTTTATTACGGCGCGCATTCTGGGGATCATGCAATTTACCCTGACTGCCGTCCTGAGTTTGTACAAAAAATGGATGATGTTTGCCGTATTGCGAATTACGATGCGGTGGAAATTTTCAGCCCGTATTTAAATGATACTAAAATCGATATCTTAACGGATGGTATCAAAATGGGCTTGGACTATAGCCAAACGTGGACTTGTTATAATGGCCGTGAAAAAGCCTGTGGTAAGTGTGGTGCTTGCCAAGAGCGCTTGGAAGCATTTAGCCTTAATAACATAACCGATCCTATCGAATACGAGTAAACAAAAATAGAAAGGCTATCATCGCGATAGCCTTTTTCTTACTGGTGATCCATGCAAGTAGCTCACAACCAGCGTTTTACCTGTAACTTATAATCGCTATATGCTTGGCCAAATATCTTCTGTAACTCCCGCTCTTCTGGAATAATTTGAAACCAGGTTAAATAGCTAATAAAAGCAATCACGCACAGCAGTGCCCACAGTGATGCTAACCACACTCCCCAAGCTGCAAGTATAAAAGCAAAACCCACATACATTGGATTGCGTGAAATTCTATATATACCTGTAGTCACTAACTCCGACGCTTGCGCTGGTTTTCTTGGATTGACGGTAGTGTTTGCTAACCGAAAACTAACCACTCCAGCAATACAAAATACACACCCTATAACCAGTAAAATAATCGCGGCGTAAAAAATAAAAGCGGTAAAATCAATTACGCTATAGTGAGCTATTATCGCCATAACCATAGCAAAAAAGAGTACTACGATAATCGGAGGAATTTTATTATTTAGCATACTAACTCACTGCCTTTGTTAAATTTAATGTATACATATTATTAAACACTCACCACACTGTATCACTAATGAATATACCGCTAAGGGTCGCGTTAATACAAATAAAGTTACAATTGTCAGCTTCATCATTTGCGCATTGTGGTTATACTTTACACACTGTGTAAAATAATAAGGAGTACACCATGTCAGGAACTACTATGGTCGTCATGATCGTATTTATCTCGGTTGGGTTTGGAGTAATGTACGATATGTATAAAAAACATTTAGAATTCAAGCACCGCACCCTCACTGATAACAAAGAGTCGAATAATCAAATTGCTGCTGTTACTGCTGAAATGCTCGCGTTAAAAGAACGTGTACAAACATTAGAAGCTATCGTGACTGATCCAAGTTACAGCGTAAAACATGAAATTAATAAATTATAATGATTGGCCACATTGCATTCGTTAATGTTTACGGCTCTAACACCTGAGTATAGCTGTTGATCACTTGTTGATAATAAATTGGGTTTTGATTAAGCATGCGCTGATAGTGGGTAAGCAATTTTTGCTGATATTGATAATGCAGTGGTTGCCCACGGTGCCACATGCTAGAGCCTGTCAGTGTTAAACTGCGCGTTGCCTGTTTGCTAATGTGTATCACTTCATAAAAGCGATTATTTTCACTGATAATCGCTTCATTTATTAGCTTCATTCCTTGCTCTAGCAACCCCTCTCGCACTTTATAAGTATGGTGGACAGGGCAAATAATAAATTCCAGCTCCGCTAATGCTTCATTTCTGTGTGTGTTCGCAAATTGCTGCTGCGCTGCTAAAATGTGGTTGATAAACCGCAACAATAACTCACCACCGACACCGGCGATGATCACTAAATTGCGTTGCTGAAAATTAAGCTCAATAGCCGCGACATCCATACAATGAACTTGCCAATGTGCAACACCTTGAATGGGGCTGTAACGAGCTAATTTAGCTGTCAGCTCGTCCATTAAAGCTGGCACAATATCAACAAAGTGCACTGTATTTGCCACTTCTCGCGCAACTAACTGCATTCCCAATAAACCATGATCACAACAACAGTCCCAAATGGCTTGATAACCAGGTTCAACAAAACTGTCTATTGTTGCTAACCGTTTACTTAAACGCATCGTTGTTACTGTGCTATTGCTTGGTAAACTAAGGCTTTTAAACTGCGATCACTATCCACATCTGTAAACCCTTGAGTGGGCGTCAGGCGCTCTACAAATTCAATGGCGCCTTGCGTATATTCAGCAATGAGCGCTTTAAATGCAGCTTCGCTAAGTTCAGGGCTATTAGCGCAGAGCAATAATTTAGTCTTCTCATTGAGCAACTCAGGTAAGCGACGCAGCACTTTTTGGTAATCTTTGGTTAAAATGAAACTACCCTTTTGAAAACTTGGCGGATCAACAATAATTAAATCAAATGGCGCGGCTTTTTTGAGTTTTCCGAATGACTTTAAAATATCGTGCGGTAAAAAACTCACACCACGATCAACACCATTTAGTTGATGATTTTGTTTGCCGGTACGTAACACACCTTTATTCATATCCATGTTGATCACACTATCGGCCCCACCATGCATCGCAGCAACCGAGAAACCGCAAGTGTAAGAAAATAAATTCAATACTTTAGCGTGTTTACTATGGGCTTGAACAAACTCTCGGCCACGGCGCATATCGGGGAATATACCGGTGTTTTGACGGCTCATTAAATCCACTAAAAACTCACACTCACCTTCTTTAACACTATGCGGGCTCGGAAGTTGACCAAATAACAGTTTATTTTCAGTTTGTTGTCCGGCGCGTTGTTGAAATACCAACGAGGTGATTAATTCTTTAGCGTGTTGTTGTGCCCATTGCCAAAGCTGCTCACTTAATTGCGTTAGCGTTTGTGAGTCAACGTCATCGTACGACACTAAAAATAAACACGGTGGGTAAAAGTCGATATTTAGATGACTCAAATGTTCGGTAGTGTGACCACGGCCATGAAACACACGACAAAGTTCATTGTCTGCTAAGGGCGCACTTTCAAGTGCAGTAATAAGGGGCGTAAAATTATGCATTTTTAATTAACTGTTGTTGTAATTCATGGATCTCATCACGAACGGATGCGGCTTTTTCAAATTCTAAATCACTGGCGTACGCATGCATTTTGGTTTCGAGTTGCTTAATTTGCACTGCGATCTCTTTCGCACTGAGCACTTGCTTACTTTGTTTACGGATCAGCTGTAAATTATCTTGTGGGCCAGCTCGCTCACCAACATCCATAATATCGGTGATCTTTTTAAGTAACGCTTGCGGCTCAAGGCCATGCTTAATATTGTAAGCATGTTGAATATCGCGGCGGCGCTGAGTTTCATCAATCGCTTTGGCCATAGATTTAGTAACCCGATCACCATACAAAATAGCACGGCCATTTAAGTGGCGAGCCGCACGACCAATGGTTTGAATGAGTGCCCGAGCTGAACGTAAAAAGCCCTCTTTATCGGCATCGAGTATTGCAACTAACGACACTTCTGGCATATCTAAACCTTCACGCAGTAAGTTAATACCTACTAACACATCAAACACCCCAGCGCGAAAATCACGAATAATTTCGACCCGTTCAACGGTATCTATGTCTGAATGCAGGTAACGTACTTTTACATCGTGCTCAGATAAATAATCGGTTAAATCTTCAGCCATGCGCTTGGTCAATGTGGTTACCAGCACGCGTTCATCAATTGCTACGCGTTTATAAATTTCAGACAATAAATCATCTACTTGAGTGGCTACTGGGCGTACTTCAATTTGTGGATCAAGCAGCCCCGTTGGACGAATAACTTGTTCGGCGATATCATCTCCACAACGCTCCAGTTCAAAATCGCCAGGCGTTGCTGATACATAAATTGTTTGTGGGGCAATGGCTTCAAACTCTTCAAAGCGCAGTGGCCGATTATCCATCGCTGAGGGCATACGAAAGCCATATTCCACGAGATTCTCTTTACGGCTGCGGTCACCTTTGTACATAGCGCCTATTTGCGACACCGTAACGTGGGATTCATCAATGATCATCAATGCATCATCGGGTAAGTAATCAAGCAAGGTTGGCGGTGGATCGCCCGGCGTGCGGCCAGATAAATAACGGCTGTAGTTTTCAATGCCAGAGCAATAGCCAAGCTCGGTCATCATTTCAATATCATATTGCGTACGCTGTGCAACGCGTTGCTCTTCGACTAATTTATTAGCACTGAGTAACTGCGCACGCCGATCTTTTAATTCCGCTTTGATATGCTCAACCGCATCAAGAATTTTCTCTCTGGGAGTGACATAGTGAGTTTTCGGGTAGATAGTTGCCCGCACAATGTGTTTTTCAACTGCGCCTGTTAATGGGTCGAAAATACTGAGCCGTTCTATTTCATCGTCAAACATTTCCACACGTACTGCAAAGGTGTCTGACTCTGCAGGGAAAATATCCACCACTTCACCGCGCACTCGATAGGTACCACGGCTAAAATCAATGTCATTACGGGTATATTGAATTTCAGCTAAACGGCGCAGCATATCGCGTTGATCCACTTTTTCGCCCACTTTTAGCAATAGCATCATCTTCATATATGATTTTGGATCACCCAAACCATAAATGGCTGACACTGATGCCACAATAATAGTGTCTCTACGTTCTAACAATGCTTTGGTTGCACTTAAGCGCATTTGTTCTATGTGCTCATTAATCGAGGCATCTTTTTCAATAAAGGTATCGCTGGCAACAACATAGGCTTCTGGCTGATAGTAATCATAATAGGAGACAAAATATTCCACTGCGTTATGCGGGAAAAACTCTTTCATTTCACCATAAAGCTGTGCTGCAAGGGTTTTATTATGCGCCATGATGATCGTTGGACGATTCAAATCATTGATAATATTCGCCATGGTAAAGGTTTTACCTGTGCCTGTAGCCCCTAATAAAGTTTGATGAGCAAGTCCGGCTTCTAATCCCTCACATAACTGTGCAATAGCGGTAGGTTGATCCCCAGCGGGTTTAAATTTAGACACCAGTTGAAAATGGTCGCTCATGCTTGGCACTCCTGTACAGCTTGGTTACTGATCATATTCAGTTCTTTGATAAACCATTTATAAGCTACAATTGCAGTAAATAAATTGCCCGCGGCAGCGCCAATCAGTAAACCCGGTAAACCGGCGTATAAATTACCAATGTAGGCAAATGGCACATAAAAAATAAACAGTCGGATCACACTCAAAATTAATGCATTCATTGGTTTATGTAAGGCATTAAACGATGAGTTGGTTAAAATAATCACACCTTGCAAACCGTAACTTAGCGGCAAGGTAAAAATAAATAATGTGATCACATCAATAACCAACTGCTCTTTACCAAACAACTCGCTGATCACACCTGAAAATACAATCAGCAGTAAATAAATAACAAACTGCCAAATCATCACAAACTTTAATGTTGTGGTGTACGCGTCTTTAACACGGCAAAGCTTACCTGCACCAAAGTTTTGACTAATAAATGGCGGTAAGGTCATCGATAAAGCTAACACCACTAGACTGGCGATAGATTCAATCCGACTGCCTACGCCAAATGCAGCAACAGCCTCTGGGCCATGATGAGCAACCATGGCGATCATCACCGCCATGGCAATCGGCGTTAACATATTTGCGCCTGCCGCTGGCAAACCAATTTTAAGAATTTTTCGTATAGAGCCTAATGGAGTTTGATTATTTGCAGTTAGGCTGAGCAAGCCTTTTTTTACTGCTAACAAATATAAAATAATGATAACGGCTACCGACCATGCAATTACGCTGGCGATCGCAGCGCCTTTAATGCCAAGTGCGGGGATTGGCCCAAAGCCAAAAATCAATACGGGGTCGAGCACAGCATTGATAAGCCCTGCTCCCCCCATCACTATACTGGGTGTTTTAGTGTCACCACTGGCACGTAATACTGAATTCCCCACCATTGGCGTTATTAAAAACACACTGCCTAAAAACCACACACTCATATACTCATGGATCAGCGGCAGTACTTGCTCCCCTGCTCCCAGCAATCTAAATATAGGGGAGATAAACACATAGCCAAATAGCGATAAACACACCACCATCACCACAGCAATTAATAATGCGATGCTGGCGTCAAAGCGTGCTTCTTCAATATTATTACTCCCCAGCGCCTTAGCAATAACCGCCGACGTACCAATACCCAAACCAATTGCAAGGCTTATCACCGTAAAAGTAACAGGAAAGGTAAAACTGACCGCAGCTAATGGCTCAGTGCCGAGTAAACTGATAAAAAATGTATCGACAATATTAAACATCATTAACGTGATCATCCCAAAAATCATCGGGATCGTCATTCTCTTCAGTGTTGGCACGATGGGATCATTTAATAAATCGGGAGCTGTGTTAGTCTGCAAAGTTGCGCGCATGGGAATAAATAAACCTCTTTTATTAAGCGTGGTATTTTAAAGCATCGAGGCTTTGCAAGCCATGCATTTATCAAGTGATTATAAAAAGGCCTAAAAAATCATAGAAAAGTGCTCTTTTTACACGCTTAATCACAATTTCACTTCGAACCACCATTAAAAACAATAAAGATACATTTTTATAACCTTTATCACAAAAACATCGCGGCTGGCGCTGCATTTTTACACAAAATTTGCGCCAATCGAATCGTCACGAATAAATTTACTCATCAACCTAACTCCTTTCAGCTTCTTTTTACAAGTCATTGTTTTAAAATGAGATAAAAAAACTGTTTTAAATGCTTGATATCCTCACAGCACCCTAAAAACATGGCTCTGCCAACGTTCTTAAAGTTTCATGAACAGAGTTATCCACAGAAACCGTGGATAACTCTTGCAAAGCCACGTTAATAAAGGCCTACAAAGGGACGACTAAAACACCCCAGTAACAATGTTGGTAAATACTAACTTTAGACAATTTGACTCAAACAGCTCAAAAAACATACTTAGCCCTTGTACCAATGAGCTACTGACTTTATTTGGATACCAACCCAGATCCAAAAACAAACATTAACTAGTTGAAATAAAACAACAAGTAAGAATTACATTACTATCGCAGTTAGTGTTACGACAATAAATTAAGCAGCAAGATCTCCACGTCATTTAGTTTTCAGCGCTTTTCATTCAGGGCAGATTAAATACACAGGTAAATTTAATCTGCGCGAGTTTGCAACTTTAACCACGTGCGTTAAAAAAGTGTATTTCATAAACTTATTCGTACAAAAGTACATAAATGCTCACTTTTTATAATTTACAGTACAGTCAACTTGACTGTTTAGTAACCTTGAAAAGTCGCAGTTTGATAAAACATCACGATCGAAAACAGTAAAATAAGGATAAAAAAAGCTACAAAACAGCCAGATCGAACATAAAAACATCGAACAGACTGCTTTTTTTTGTTTATCCGGTTTTATGTGTTGACACTTTGCAGCGCGGTCATTAATATTTCGCCCCGTTGAAAGGCACATACGCTTCCCCCTTAGCTCAGTTGGTTAGAGCGACGGACTGTTAATCCGCAGGTCCCCCGTTCGAGTCGGGGAGGGGGAGCCAATCTTTTCAACCATAAACGATTCCCCCTTAGCTCAGTTGGTTAGAGCGACGGACTGTTAATCCGCAGGTCCCCCGTTCGAGTCGGGGAGGGGGAGCCAAGTTTATGTAATATGATATTGTTCCCCCTTAGCTCAGTTGGTTAGAGCGACGGACTGTTAATCCGCAGGTCCCCCGTTCGAGTCGGGGAGGGGGAGCCAAATCATATAAATTTAAGTTATTGTAGTTCCCCCTTAGCTC
>NZ_DRGM01000173.1 GCF_011050055.1 Pseudoalteromonas prydzensis
GATTTAAAAAATAAAGTATCAGCCCAAGAATGGCAGTTGCGAGTTGATTTAGCCGCCTGTTATCGGTTGGTTGAGCATTTTCGTTGGGGTGATTTGATTTACACACATTTATCAGCGCGCTTACCGGGTACGGATCATTATTTAGTAAATGCGTTTGGCCTCACATTTGATGAAGTAACTGCATCTAATTTAGTTAAAGTGGATTTAGACGGCAATATTTTAGATGACACACCATTTACGATTAACCCAGCTGGTTTTACGATCCATAGCGCGATTCACGAAGTGCGTGAAGATGCCCATTGTGTGATTCATTTACACACTAAAGAAACCATCGCCGTTGCCACGCAGCAAAATGGTTTGTTACCACTGAGCCAATATTCAATGTTTTCACTGCCGTCATTGTCATATCACGGCTATGAAGGTTTAGCAGTTAATAACGATGAGAAAAAACGCTTGCAAGATGATCTCGCTAATACTAATCATATGTTGTTAGTAAACCATGGTGGTTTAACTGTGGGGCCAACGGTGGGTGATGCGTTTATGCGTTTTTATGATTTACAGCGGGCCTGTGAAATTCAGTTAGCTCTGCAAGCCAGTGGCCAAGCGGTTACAGCAGTGCCGCAAGCGATAATAGATAATATTTATAATCAAGCGAATGTAGTGCACAGTGGCAGCACCGGCGGGCAATTAGCATGGCCTGCAATGCTACGTAAAGCTTATCGACTTGACCCTAATTTTGCAAAATAACCAAGCTCTGGTTAATAAGGAATTTTATGAAAGTTAATCGCGTTGAAGTGTTTGATATCCATTGTCCAGACAGACCAGCTTGGACGCCTGTATTTGTCCGTATTCATACTGACGAAGGTATTAGTGGTGTTGGCGAAGCTGGCCTTGCGTATGATCTAGGCCACAGTGCCGCCGCTGCAATGATCAAAGAAATGGCTGACGCCTTTTTAATTGGTCACGACCCATTTCAAACCGAAAAGTTATGGTCACGTATGCTGCGTGAAAGCTTCTGGGGGCTAGGCGGCGGTCCAGTGGTTTATGCCGCAATGAGCGCGATAGATACTGCTCTGTGGGATATTAAAGGCAAAGCATTGGGTTTACCTGTGTACCAGCTGCTTGGCGGTAAGGTAAACGACAAGCTACGTACTTATGCATCACAATTACAGTTTGACTGGGACACTGAGTTTAAAGCGCTGGTTCACCCACAACAATACGCTGAAGCGGCATTAAAAGCGGTGGCAGAAGGCTACGATGCCGTTAAAGTTGATCCGATCCAGTATGATAAAGATGGCAATACTTATTACGACCGCACAAATATCATTTCCCGCGCTGAAATGAAATTATACCGCGCGCGTATGCAAGCAATTCGTGAGGCGGTGGGTGATGAAGTAGACATCATTTTCGAATGCCACAGCTTACCGGGTGTTACATCTGCAATTCAAATTGGTGAAATTGCCAAAGAGTTCGATTGTATGTTCTATGAAGAGCCAGTGAATTACTTAAATCATTCACTACATGCAAAAGTGGCTGACAAAGTTGCTGTGCCAATTGCTGGTGGCGAGCGCTTATATAATCGCTGGGGAGTTCGCCCTTATTTAGAAGATCAAAGCATTAATGTGCTACAACCTGATATTGGTTTATGTGGTGGCTTTACTGAAACCAAAAAAGTGTGTGATTACGCCGATATTTTTGACGTGCGTATTCAGGCTCATGTCTGTGGTGGCCCAGTGGCAACCGCAGCGTCATTACATTTAGAAACCGCTATTCCAAACTTCTTAATTCATGAGCATCACACTTACGCAATTAAAAAGTGGAACCGAGAGTTATGCTTACAAGATCCACAACCTAAAAATGGTTTCTTTGAAGTGTCTGAAGAGCCAGGGATTGGTATTGAGCTGAACGACGAAGTCGTGATGCGCTCGCAAAGGGTTGAAATAAAATAAGTTACGGCTACGAGCAGCGAGCTAAATTTAGCTCGCTGCTCGTAGCGTTGATTTACTTTGACCTTTGGCAAGCTTAAAGTTATTCCTACGAATTCAACACGTTAAAATTTTCCTAGAACCTAGAACCTAGAACCTAGAACCTATTTATAATTCACCTTACATTTTACATCCGGCAATGGCTCTGTGGCCTTACTGTCTAAATGCCTAACAAAACAAAGATCATTTTTGATCAGCAGCTCATAGCGGTCAGGCATATTAAGTTGTTTGCCCATAATTGGGTTACCAAGTTCATCAGTTTTAGTAACGTTATCGACTACCATTAAACTGCGCTGCATAAATACATCATCAGCGACTGCAATATTCTCAGTACGCATCAGGCGAGCAATACCCTGTGCGATGAGTTCACTTTGTGGTTTGGTTAGTAGTGCATGTTGTAATTTGGGCGTTGCTGTTTCTCCCGTTGTACAGCCATATAGCAGTAATGCCGCTATTATGAATAATACTTTTTTGTTTAGCATTGTAGTGGCCTTAATAGCTTATTGCCTTGGTAATATTTTGTTTTGTTCAGCCAAGGTTGCTGCACGGCTGTCCTGTACGGCTGGTGTGTCGCTAAAGCGAGCGGGTGCAAAGCCTTGTTTACTGGCGATTGAACTGGCTGCCGGGCAACTGCCGTTTGCACGGTAATCCAATGCTGCTTTAAGCATCGCTTCTTCAGGGTCACCTAGCTGGTGGCTAAAGTCGTCTGCTACAGCACAACCCTCTACACGAACAGGTAAACGGGCATTGTCAGTGGTATTTTGTGGTGCAAAGCCATCTGCGTACTCCCCAAAACCTTTGTTGTTTTCACCGGTAAATTGAATACTAAAATACGTGGTATCACAGTTATCTGTCGGGTAAAAACCATAAGGTTTACCACAGGTACCAGAGCCAATTTGAATTACTTCAATATCCGCACCGCGTAGGCCGTTCATAATTGCTTCACTGGCTGAGCAGGTGCTACTAGTGGTTAATAAATAAACGCGTTCTAAGTTAAGACTTGGTAATGGCGTACCCGGCATTAAAGCTGGATTATCAGCAAAACCAACAAATTCATCGGTGAACATCACCGGCTCTAAGCGCTGCCCAGTAACGGGGTTAAAGGTTGGGTGTTGGTCGTTGAAAATGGTTTTTTCAAAAATTTTACCGTTGGTGTTCGCGGAGCCTGCGATCATATAAGCAACTTGACTGGCCATTTGTAAAAAACCGCCGCCGTTGTAGCGAATATCAATGATCAGGTCAGTGACATTACTTGCTTTGAGATTATTAAAGGCATCATAAAGCGGTTTTTCAGCAATTGCATTGTGGCTGTTAAATTGAAAGTAACCCACTGTACCATCGGCGAGTGTTTTCACATTTGTGACAGGCTGTGAAGTGATTGTTTGCGAGTTTAGGGTGACCTCGCGGGTTTCATCGGTATTAATATCTTTGAATACGAAAGTAGTACTTTTACCGGTGCGAGTTGGGTTTAAACCTGCGTTGAGGATATCGACCTCTGTTTGAGTTGTCGCATTAACAAAATCAACGCCGTCTACTTCTAAAATTTCAAAGCCACGAGCAAGATTTTGCGCACTAGCTGGTGAGTTGGGCTCTGTATAGCTGATCACCCCTTGACGTGGTGCCTTCGAGCTTATTATTTTAACTTTAAAACCGTAACCAAAGGTTACCCCAGACTGGCTTTGTGCTTCCCATTCTGCAGTTGGCAGGCTGGAATGAAAGTTATCTTTGTTTGCGCCTGAGTCGGTAATTTGTTCTGTTTTTAGTAATGTAAAGTATTCACTGACAGTTGGTGTTAGCGCTGGATCGCGATCAATAATTTCGTCATACCAAAGGTAGGTTTCGTTACTCCATGAGCGTAGCCAGTGCTTTTCGTTTAATGCTTGGCATTGTTGATAAAAATTACTAGAGGGTTGAAATACACCTTGGGTCCAGTTGATACTGTTACCAGTGTCGCCATCACCATTGCTGTTATTGTTGTCGGTCATTGTACTACCGCCACCACAGCCGCTGAGCAGTGCTAGCAAAGAGCAATTAATAAGCCCTAACGCGAGTTTATTTGTTGATGAAATAGCCATATTGATATTTTGTTTTATACAACATAGCTTAAATATAGCGGGTTTTAATTAAACTTGATAGCAGTGCTGAGCGTTTTTGTAGCTAAGTTGTGACCACATATTGTCACTAGTGCAACGCTTAAAATGGCTTTGCCAACATTGTTGATAACTGGCATTGATTTGGCACACAGGAAAGTTACTGGCAAACATCACCCGTTGTAGACCAAAGTGCTTAATAATAAAATCAAAGCACTGTTGCTGTTGGGTTTGAGTCAGTGCTGGGAGTAGTTCAAATCCTGAAAATTTGATCCTGCAATTGGTTATTTTTGCTAGTTGGCTAATACCTTGTTGCCACTGTGGCAAGTCATTAGGTAAGCCCGCATGGTTTATAACGAGCTGCAAATGTGGGAGCTGTTGGCAATAATTCACCATTTGTTGGGTAATTGCGAGGTTTTCAATTGCAAATTGCGCTTCAAATATCAGTTGCTTACTGGCTAATAGTGCTAAGTTATCCAAGCATCTAGCATGCTTTAAGCGTGCAGCATCAGCGCCTTCGGTGATATCTCTAATGCCTACTAAGCTTGGGTGCGTTAACGCAGTAATGGCAGCATCAAAATCTGCAGGGTGATTATTAATATGGGCAAAGCTGACGGCTTTATAATTTTGCCCCGCTAAATGTTCAGCCAACCAATATAACTCGTTGATTGGCTGTTGGTTATCATAGCCTGCTTCAATATGTACAAGCCCCGCAAGTTCAAACTGAGTTTGTTGCTGTAGTTGAGCTGCGGTGATGGGGGCTTTAATCGTCGCTAAATTTGGCCAAGGCACTGGATTGTTGCCTTGTAGCCAATCATATTGCCCTTGGACTAAATTAAAAAAGTGTACATGAGGGTCTATAATACGTTCACTCATTGCGCAGTGTAGCCACCGTCAATGGTTTGCAAACTGCCGGTGATAAAACTGCCATCATCACTGGCTAAAAAGTTAACTAATGCGGCTACTTCATCAGCTTGGCCGAGTCTACCTAACGGTTGTAAAGCAGCTTCTTCGGCAACGATGGTCGCTTTATCGGCGCCACTGCGAGCACAATATGCGTCGATAGCATTATGAAAAAGCGGGGTTTCTATGGTGCCTGGGCAGACTGCATTAGCGCGAATATTATATTGTGCGTAATCCAGTGCGGTGGTTTTTGCCATTGAGGCTAAGGCATGTTTGGTCAGGTTATAGGCAAATGAATTGCTTTTGCCAATAATAGCTTGATCTGAGGCGATTAAAATAATCGCCCCATTTTGCTGCGCTTTCATGCTCGGTAATACGCTTTGAATTGCCGCGTAAGCCCCTTTTACATTAAGTGCAAACAAACTATCAAAGGTTGCTTCATCGGTATCCTCAATGGTGGCGCTTAAATGCCGACCAGCATTCGAGACCAGTACATCGATGCGTTTTGAATGACTAGCAATGTCTGCAATAAGCTGCTTTACAGCATTGACATTACTGACATCACAGTGGTGCCAAATACCTAAATCGGCAGCTTCAAGATCCAGGTTATGTACTTGATAGCCATTATTTAAAAAACGCTCAACAACAGCACGGCCAATGCCTTTACTGCCGCCTGTTACGATAGCAACCTTTGACATGGTAATTCCTTAGTGGTTGTGGCCACAGCCGCCTTCGCTATGTACATGACCATGAGATAATTCTTCGCTGGTTGCTTCACGTACGCTTAGTACTTGCACATCAAACGTTAGCGTTTTGCCAGCAAATGGGTGGTTTAAATCACAATCAGCATTAAAACGACCTACTTTTACGATCGTTACTTGATGACGACCTTGATTAGAGCTAACCATCGCTGTCATGCCTGGCTTCCACACTTTAGTGTCACCTTGTAGGTGTTTAAGCGGAATACGTTGAATTAGGTCGTCTACTCGCTCACCGTATGACTCGCTTGGCGCTAAAGTTACGCTTAAAGTGTCACCAGCGGCTTTACCTTCAAGGGCTTTTTCAAGGCCTGGCAGCATGCCTTCAAGGCCGTGGATATAAGATAATGGTTCACTACCGATACTTGTTTCTAGTTGCTCGCCTGCTTCACTTAATGTGTAGTGAAATTCAACTGCCGAGTTTTTGCTAATTTGCATGCCGATCTCTTTAATTTAACTAAAATGAAAAGCTAATTTTACGCTAAATACAGATGATGTGAAACTGCTGGTTAGTGTGGTTGTTTTAAGGTTTTTTCAAGTTCAGAAAGTAAACCATCATTGTGTATGTGGGAAACGGTTTTGGTTGCTTGCGGCAAATGTAATACTAGTTGCGTACCCGGCGTTAAAATACTCGAGGCGGTGAGTTTATTCCATTGCGCTAAATCGCTGTGTGGCACATCATATAGCTGGCTAATTCCCCAAATAGTATCGCCAGGTTTTACTCGGTACTGAATCGCAATAGTGGGAATGGCCACTTCGTTTTGTTCAAGGTAAGGGCTGATCCGATAATCAATCATTAATGAATCTGGCATGGTGCGCGGCTGGCCAACCAACAGGGTTTCGCCAATCCCGATTAAGTTGGAATGCTTATTATTGATGGCTTTAAGCTTTTTGACTGATAAGCCAAAGCGACGAGCTATCGAATATAAGGTATCATTTTTTTTCACTGTATATTCGCCAGTAAAATTATTCTTAAAAAATTGGCTGCTTAATAAGCTTTGCTGCTGTAGTGGCAGCAGTAAAGTGTGCGGACCATTGGGGGAGCTTTGATTTTTTAAATAGCCAGGGTTGAGTTTATGCAGCTGGCTGCGACCAATGCCTGATAAGTTAGCGATCACTGAAAAGTCAAATTGTTGGCCAACATTAAGCTCAGTGGTTAGTGCTTTATTCGCTAATTTGGGGCGGATCAATCCGTGTTTTGGGTGTTGCACTAAGTAGCTAAGTGCCATTAGTTTTGGCACATATTCAGAGGTTTCTTTGGGTAATTTTAACGACCAGTAATCGGTGCTTTTGCCGCGTTTTTTGTTTTCGGCAATGGCGCGTTTTACGCGTCCTTCGCCACTATTATAGGCCGCTAATGCATGCAACCAATTACCATCAAAACGTTTATGTAAGTATTCTAAATAGGCTAGTGCAGCATCAGTTGATGCTAATACATCTTTGCGCCCGTCATACCACTGATCTGATTTAATACCAAAGTGATGGGCTGTTGCTCCGACTAGTTGCCATACGCCAACCGCTTGTTCTGATGAGCTAATAGTTGGCCGAAAATCGCTTTCCACAAAGGGCAGCAAAGCTAATTCCATCGGTAACTTACGTTGCTCAATTTTACTGACAATATGATAAAGATAAGGGGCGGCACGAGCACTGACAATCTGCAAGTAGTTAGGTTGTTTGCTATACCACGCAATGCGCTTATTGAGGGCTTTATTTAGATATACCTCGATGGTTAAGTTATTAGCAATGTGTTGCCATAAATCGTGGCTGCGATTATTTGCTTGAGATTGCTTGGTTGCTTGCTGCGATGGAGCTGTTAATTGGATTTTTTGTTTATTCTGCTCGCTGTCAGTCAGTGGTGGCGGGGTATTCGCTGTTGCTTTAAAGTGATTAAAAATAATCGGAGCTTGCGGCGTATCACTTGGCTGTAACGGTTGCTCAGTACTCTGGCAACCAGAGAGCAAAACTAACATCACTAATAGGGCTAAGAGATAACTGCGCATAAAAATCACTAAATTAATATCCTTGTAAAAGTCTAGCACATCCAGGTGCAGCCGCTATTTTGACTGTTTCGCTCGTTTAAGTCCAGCCTGCAAGAACAGTGGGTAAGCTTTTTGGGTGATCTCGTCGATTTGATAATCCTTAGCGAACTGCGGATTAAAGCTTTGTTCTAATTGCAATAAATCTTGTTGCGGGTGGGCTGCCACATGAGCCTGAATAGCCTGTAAAAAACGTAAGGGTTGACGTAAATCATCGGCTTTAAGGGCGCCTCCGTGGCCGGGAAGAATCACCTTAATACGCTTATCATGGTGCAATTGAGAGAGTACTTTTAACCAATTAGCAAAATTACCATGGCCAGGGTATGGCAGCCAGTCAACGATATCCGCAGCAACCAAAATACCATTGTTTTCGGCGCTGAGAGTCAAATCAGCATGAGTATGGGCTTGATAGGCGTTAATAGTCACGGGGTAATTACCAAGTTCCAGCGTTAGTGGTTCCGCGACTTGTATGTTAGGTGCTTGAAGTTGGTATTGGCGCCAACGCAGTAATCGTTGTGTTGCTAAGTTGAGTTTGTCGCGCCATTGTTGCTGTTGCGCTGCTGGTTGTTCTGATACGCGCTGCAAGCTCAGTTCAATGCTTTTTTCATAATTATCAAGTTTATCGGTATAGGTTTTTTGCAATGTCTTAAACTCAGCAGCAAGCTGTTGATGGACAATTAATTGAGCATTGGGGAAATGATGCTGCAAAATAGCCATGCCCAGTAAATGGTCATCATGAAAGTGACTGGCAACTAAGTAACACAAGGGGGTTTTTAAGGTGCTTTTTAGTTGCGTAACGGTGGCTTCAACAGCGGCAAAGTCGCCACTGGCATCAAACATTAACGCGCATTTATCACCTTGAATAAGCACTTGGTTTGAGTCATAAAAGCGTAAAGCGCTCGATTGCTCTAAAAATTGTACGTTAGCGGAGATAGTGTGCCATTGTGTTGCGGTAGCGGTGTTGGCTGCAAAAGCAAGATAACTTAGCAGTAAAAACGCAATTAACTTCACGGGAGTATAAAAATAGTGGGTCATAGTGACAGAGCCTGAGTCGCCAACAATAAAATAGGCAAGTTAGCTGATTTTGTTTGTAATTGATACTGGAATTAACGAGATAATAAAAAAGCGCACTGTGCGCTTTTTTATTTAGTTGCTGATTGTCCTAAGTAAGCACTTAGTTTATCAATGAGCTGATCTTGTTGTTGTTGTTCAACGTTTTGCTGCGTTTTTGCTTCAAGTAACTCGTGGCTAATATTCAAGGCGGCCATTAATAAGGCTTTTTGATCATTGCGTACTGTTGAGCGTTGCTTCATTTGTTCAACCAAGTCATTTAAGTATTTGGCCGATGCAATGAGGGCATCTTCTTGTCCAGCAGGGCAAGCAAATTGCTGCTCTTTACCAAGCAACTCAACGGTGACTCGCTGGTTTTGCAGCTCAGACATTAGCTAGCCTGTTGGACGCTTTGTAGCTTCTCGAGTAAACCAGTTAAAGTTGTACTGGTGTCTTTTTGTTTTTCTTCACTTTCAAGCACTTCAAGTTGAAGAATTTCATTTTCATCGATTAGCTTACTATTTTTATCTTTAAGCTCGTTAACCTGAGCTTGTAGTTGGGAATTTTGACCAATTAATTGGTCGATCAATTGTTCTAGTTGAGAAAGGGTATCGTTATTCATTAAGGCGCTCATAAAACTGTGATTATTGTCATGCAAATGTAAAGCAAAGTTGCTTTATATGCCAGCATTTACGTGTGTTTTAGCTGATTTTTATTTAATGTTAATGAGCTGTTCAGGCTAGCGGCTTATTTGTTCATAAGTGATTCACTTAATGACCAGCAATTTATGACCCTGCGGGTTTTATGTTGTAGAATATAGCCAACTTCAATGGGTTTATTTAAATAAACCATTTATAGCGAAATAACATTATGCTTAGTTATAGACACTCATTTCATGCTGGCAACCCAGCTGATGTGGTTAAACATTTGGTACTAGCTCAGGTATTAAGTTACCAGACACTCAAAGATAAGCCATTGGACTATATCGACACTCATTCAGGGGCTGGCTTTTTCGAATTAGCAGGCGCAGATGCGCAAAAGACCCAAGAATATCTTGATGGTATTGCTAAGCTTTATCAACATAACAGCGAACATCAAGAGCTAAATGATTATATCGAGTTGATCAAATCATTTAATGACACTGAGCAGCTAGCTTTTTATCCAGGTTCACCAAAAATTGCCGAGCATTTTTTACGTCGCCAAGACAAGGGCTGGTTTTTTGAATTGCACCCGCGAGATTTAGCATTACTGCAAGAAAATATGAGCGGTAAACGTTCAATACGAGTACGTGGTGAGAATGGCTTTGCGGGTCTAGTGGGGTTATTACCACCGGCTTCGCGCAGAGCATGTGTACTCATTGACCCTCCTTATGAAATTAAAGACGACTACGATACCGTTGTTAAAACCCTCACCAAGGCTTATCAGCGTTTTTCTACCGGCACTTATATGATTTGGTACCCAGTGGTTGATAGAGAGCGAATTGAGCGGATGGAACAGGGGTTAATAGCCTCAGGCATGCGTAATATACAATTATTTGAACTGGCAACGGAGGCGGATACTGAGGTGCACGGTATGACCGCATCGGGAATGATCGTAATTAACCCGCCGTGGAAGCTTAAACAAACCATGGATAAAATATTACCTGAACTGGTAAGTCTGTTAAGTGACTCGTCTGGTTTTTACCGTAGCGAACAATTGGTCGAAGAATAAACTAAAACGCCCAGCAGAGCTGGGCGTTTTATTAATAGCTAAGCGCTTTATTTAAAAGTAAGTTGCTTTAAAAGTAGCAAGCTCTTTTCCTTGTTGATCTTTCAAGCTGAGAGATTCACCCTTAATTTCCCATTGCGCAGTATTTTGTAACACTGCTGACATCGCCGCTTCTTGTTCCATACCTTTAAAGCACATTTTCTTTGTGCTGGCTTGCGGGCTAAATTTCAGTGTTTGCTGCTCTACTTGATAGCTACCAGTAAAGTTATTACAACCTAAAAAGCCATGGCTTTTGTTATCGGCGCTAAATTGAATAAAGGGTTCTTTTGTGTCAACCGTGACTTTTTCGCCATTTAAGGTAATTGCTTTGAAATAGGTATTTACTAAATCGACATTAGGCTTTTGCGGCGCAACTTTAGACACGATTACTTCATAAGGTGCAGCTTGTTGTGATTGCTCAAATGGATTGTTATGTGTAGTGCTTACGTATAATAGTTGGTCTTGATTGGTGATCCGTGCCATCACACTGTAGCGGTGGCGCTGATCCATTTTACTTTTATCATAGCTAAGCTCTACCGTATAAGGTGGTGCGCCATTGATATCAATTGTTTGTTGACTAATTATTTCTGCTTCAGTATCCATTTTTGACACGTCAGCTAAAGTCACAGTGAGTTGTGAACCTGGACGTAGCATGCTGCGATCAAGGTAGCTAACTTGTGTGGTTAAAGTGGCCATAGCTGCATCTTCAATAGTTTGTTTGATTGGTTCAGGTTGGTTTTGACATCCTGAAAGCACAACAGCACTGCTGGCTAATAGACTAATACCAACAATCGATTTTAACATTGCATTTGGTTTATGTAATAGCATGGCTTATTCCTTGATCAGAATTGAATCGGTGGATGTTTGAACTGTGCTAAGTGTACAGCGTATTTACTTAATCACAGCTTAATTGTATTAGCTGTTATTTAAGCACAAAAAAAGGCGCATCAATGCACCTTTTGTAAAGCAAATATGCGGTTATTTTTTTACAAACTTTGTTAAAATAACAATACGCTGGCCGTCAACACGTCCTTCTATATGTTCAGGATTACTGGTTAAGCCAATGTTACGAACAGCAGTACCACGTTTCGCGGTTAAGCTACTACCTTTAACATCTAAATCTTTAATCAGTGTGACTGTATCGCCGGCTTGCAGTACAACGCCATTGCTATCAACATGTTTAATGTCATCATTTTCGGCAAGTACTTTTTTAGCCCATGCTAGCGTATCTTCTTCAAGGTAGATCATATCTAGCGCATCTTGTGCCCAACCATTGTCAGCAGCTAAACGGGTTAGCATTCGATAAGCAACCACTTGCACCGCAGGTGTTTGGCTCCACATGCTGTCGTTTAAGCAATGCCAATGAATTGGGGTAATATCAGTGCTGTTTTCAACTTGGTCTTTACAGGTTTGGCAGGTATAAATGCATTTATCTGAATGAGCTTCAGTGACAGGTGGCACCTCGTATACAGAAAGATTTTCAGTCGCAGCGCATAACTCACATTGGTTATTGCTGCGTTCAACTAAGGCTTGTTCTATGCTCATATCGGGCTCTTTTTGGGAGGTTAACTCAAAGGTAAGCCGTTATTATACTCAATTGTAGAGCAAATTAGAACATATCCATCATTTATGTGTGGGTATAGTGGTTGTTTTAGGTTAAGGTGATTTTGCTGACATATAGCCGAATGAGCTTGATTGCTTGATGGTTAAGTTTAGGTAAGCTGAAAAAACTTTACTATACTGAGTCGATAAAACAACAACAATTTAGCTGGCATGAGTCGCTAGAATTATTAGCAGGAAATAATATGCTGAATACGCAGATAATAGCGAATGCACCAAACCTTGTTACCCAATATATAGCAAGGCAGCCCATTTTTAATGCTGACACAGGCATTTATGCGTACGAATTACTTTATCGAGATTCGAGTAATAACGCATTCCCTGTTGGCACAACGGATGGTCAAGCGACTGGGCGGTTGTTTTTTAACGCTTTAATGCTTATTGGCATAAGTAAACTTACTGCGAACCAACGCGCTTTTATAAACCTTTCTTCAGATGCTCTGTTAGACGATTTCCCTAAATTATTGCAACCAGATAGCGCGGTAATAGAAATTGTTGAACGAGCCGGCAACATCGATAAAGTGACCAATCGAGTTACGGCTCTAAAAAAAGATGGCTATACTTTTGCTCTCGATGATTATGATGGAGACGATAAATGGGAGCCATTATTACATTTAGTTGACTATATAAAGCTTGAAGTTGAAGCGCCCATCATTAAAACCAATATGCTGTTAAAAAAGCTAAAACGTCGTTTTCCTGATGTAAAAATCATAGTTGAGCGTATTGAAACCCATGAACAATTTATGATTTTAAAAAACGCTGGGTGTGATTACTTTCAAGGCTTCTTTTTCGCGCGTCCAGAAATGCTCACTTACCATAATGTTGAGCCATCTAAATTTGCTGTGTTTGATTTACTGCGTTGTACGTCGCGCCAAGATCTTAACTTTGACGAAGTGCATCAGCGGGTTGCTAAAGATGTTGGTTTAACTGCTCGTATTCTTAAATTAGTGAATGCGCGCTCTAGTAATCAAAATTTAGTGATCACCTCTATTTCACAAGCGGTTATTTATTTAGGTGAAGACGCAATTCGCCAGTTTGTGCGAGTGCTCGCGCTAAG
Organism: Pseudoalteromonas prydzensis; assembly: GCF_011050055.1. GTDB lineage: Bacteria > Pseudomonadota > Gammaproteobacteria > Enterobacterales > Alteromonadaceae > Pseudoalteromonas > Pseudoalteromonas prydzensis_A. The sequence goes on from NZ_DRGM01000173.1 coordinate 13,246, forward strand.
TGAATTAGGGGTTGATAAACCCAGTGAGTTAACTAAATTGGGTTTAATCCGGGCACAATTTATGTTGCTTATACTAGAGCCCGGCGGTAAAGAAATGGCTGAGCGAGGTTACTTAGTTGGTTTAATGTCAGTGCTCGATGCCATTTTAAATATGGAACTCGATGTTATCGCAAAAGAGTTTTGTTTAGGGGATGATTTATCCAGCGCACTGCTTAGTTTTAATGGCATGCTAGGTACTACGTTACAACTAGCTCGTGCAGTGGAGGATGATAACTGGCCATTCGCGGTTAAATTATTGGAAACTATTCGTCCTGCATCTGAAATTGATATTGTCTATAACGCTATGTTTGCAGCGCGTCAGTATGGGGATGAGGTTTTAGCCTCAATTATTGAACAAGCGTAACGGCTTGAGTATGATGCGCCATCAGCCATATTATTTTAAAGATTTATTATGCGTTTAGTACTGCCCATCATCACGATTTTAATTGCGCTAGCACTATTGTTGCCAGGCGTTACTCAGCCTGTGTTGACTCTGGAAGGTAAAATAGATAAATCAAAACTAGCACAAACTGGCATTGCAATGCTGGCTGATGGGGGCGACCGCAATACCCGTAATATGCTTATGATGGCTTCTAGCATGTTAGGCTTTGATAAGCTTGAAGGTGAAATTAGTGCCTACCAAAAAACACGCAGTATTTGGGGCACGGTTAATGAACTGGCCAATAACAAAAACTACTTAGTGGCAGCGTTGGTGGCATTGTTTTCAATTGTGATCCCAACCTTAAAATTATTGATGCAATTGCTCTATATTTTTTTACCAGTGAATAAATTTAAGCGCATGCTCGGTCAATTAATACAAGGCTTAAGTAAGTGGAGCATGGTTGATGTATTTGTGATTGCCTTGATAGTGGCATATCTTGCCGGTAACGCCGATGGCCAAATGGGTGAACTGATCAACATGCACGCCGAACTTGGCAACGGTTTTTGGTATTTCACCGGCTATTGTTTATTTGCCATCGCTGCAAGCAGCTTAATAAAAACAGATATAAAAAGTAGTTAAACGTTTGTGTTAACCAATTAGTTGTCATAAACTTCCCTAGAACCTAGAACCTAGAACCTAGAACCTAGAACCTAGAACCTAGAACCTAGAACCTAGAACCTAGAACCTAGAACCTAATTTATAAAAGGCATTTTTTTGCAACGTATTTACCTTAGTTTATTGACCGTCATGTTGTTACTCACCTTAGTGGGTCAAGCTGTCGCGTCTGTAACTATGTCGTGTGAAATGCCTCATATGAGCCAATCTCAGTCACAAGCAACTGACATCGATGATATGCATCATGGCATGTCGGCAGGTATGATGAGCATGGATTGTTGCGATGATGATGCAACAAACAACCAAGAATGCGCTTGCCCAATGAGCGCCTGTAGTACTCACTCTATGCTGAGTATGAGTAGCTTATTTACCGCCGTGCTACTCAGTGCTGAAAAAGTACAACTCTATACCCCGCAAAACCAACACTATATAGCCAGCTCGCTATATCGCCCTCCTATGTCTGCCTAATTGCAGCATAGGTGTGTCTGAAATTTACTAAACCTTATTAAAAGCGCCTATTGCTGCCTCTAAATTAATCATTTTTTAATTTTTAGTGGAGTAAGTGATGAATCACTTCGCAGTACTTAAAAGCAGTTTTTTAGCGCTGATGCTAACAACGGCAAGCTCAGTATACAGTAACGAACTGAGTCTAGAACAAGCGCTTAACTATGCCCTTGACAACGAACCTTGGCTGACGGCTAATAAATACCAACAAGCCGCTGTGCAAGCACAAAGCTTGGCCGCAGGTACTTTGCCGGATCCAGTATTAACTTTGGGCTTAATGAATTTACCTACCGACGGTTTTGCTTTTGACCAAGAAGGCATGACCCAATTAAAAGTTGGCGTGAGCCAAATGTTTAGCCGTGGCGATAGCCTTGAACTCAAACAGCAGGCTTTAGCTCAGTCAGCGCAGCAATATCCCTGGCTAAGAGCTGACAGACTCGCTCAAGTTAAAACCATTGTTATTGAATCTTGGCTCAATGCGTATCGCGCCCAGCAGAGTATTGCGTTAATTGAGCAAGATAAAGGCTTGTTCACACAATTAATCGACATTACTGAGTCGAGTTATGCCAGCTCAGTAGGTAAAACCCGCCAACAAGATATTATTCGTGCCCAGTTAGAGTTAACCCGCCTTGAAGATAAATTAGTGATGTTAGAGCAGCAGTTTGAAAGTGCCAAAAAGCGGATGGCACAATGGCTACCGATGAGTATGTTAACTCAACCTGTCAGCGCTAAACGGCATGATGTAGCGCCTTTAGTTGATTTTGCACAGCTTGAATTTGCACAGTTGATGCCATTATTAATGGCACACCCGGCGATTGTTGCTATCGATAAAACGGTGGCTGCCAAACAAATCGAAGTTGCCGTGGCTGAGCAAGGCTATAAACCGCAGCTTGGCGTGAATATGGGCTATGGCTATCGTGATGATACGCCAATGGGGGATTCCCGAGCGGATCTGTTTTCGGTTGGCATCAGCATCGATTTACCGCTGTTTACCGATAATCGTCAAGATCAACAGGTTAATGCAGCCATTGCCATGGCCGAATCAGTGAAAACTGAGAAGTTGATCGCATTACAAAAGCTAAAAGGCATGTACTTCAAAGAGTTTAGCCAGCTTGCACGGCTACAACAGCGTGACGCACTTTATCAAACTAAGTTATTGCCACAAATGGCTGAGCAAGCACAAGCCACGTTAAATGCTTATACCCGTGATGATGGTAACTTTTCAGAAGTAATGCGTGCGCGTATCAGCGAACTTAACGCCAAAATTGATGCGTTAAATATAGAGATTGATCAGCAAATTATTATTGCTCGCTTGAATTATTACGCTAGCAGCAAAGATGCTGCTGTGATGGCTGAGCTATTAGCAGGAGAGCACAATGAACACTAATTTAAAATTGCTTATCGCAGCATTAGTAGGCGCAGGAATTGCGGCAACTGGCTTTACTTTAATGAATGAACCAGCTGAATCGGTACATGCTAGTACAGAGCAAAAGCCACTGTACTGGGTTGCGCCTATGGATAGTAATTATCGTCGCGATGAACCAGGGCTTTCACCAATGGGCATGGATTTAGTGCCTGTGTATGCTGAAGGAGCTGAGCACAATCAAGATGGCCCCGGTGCGGTTACAATCTCCCCTGCAGTTGTTAATAACTTAGGGGTTAGAACGGCTAAAGTACAGCTCAAAGCACTGCAAAGTGAAGTAAAAACCGTTGGCTACGTGCAATATAATCAAGATCAGTTAGTGCACATACACCCGCGTGTAGAAGGCTGGATAGAAACGCTGTACGTTAAAGCCGCTGGAGATCAGGTAAAACAAGGGGAACCGCTGTATACCTTATATTCACCGCAACTGGTAAATGCTCAAGAAGAATTTGTCCTGGCTGTAAACCGTAATAATACCGTGCTTATTCGTGCGGCAAAAGCGCGCTTAAAAGCACTGAATGTGTCGGATGGTTTTGTCGAGCGCTTACAAGCTAATAAAAAGGTGATGCAAAATATTACCTTCTACGCGCGCCAAAGTGGAGTGGTTGATGAGCTTAATGTGCGCGAAGGTTTTTATGTCAAACCGGGCACCTCGATGATGAGTATCGCTCAATTGGATGAAGTGTGGGTAGAAGCCGAAGTGTTTGAACGCCAAGTCGAACTTATTAAAGTGGGCTTACCAGTTACCATGACGCTTGATTACATTACCGGACAAAGCTGGCGCGGTAAGGTTGATTATATTTACCCAACACTGGATGCCAAAAACCGTACTTTGCGGGTGCGTTTACGCTTTAATAACCAAGATCACCAGCTAAAACCGAATATGTTCGCACAAGTGAGCATTCATGCCAAAGCAGCTGAGCAACAACTTATAGTACCTAAAGAAGCAGTGATCCGTACAGGCAGCCAAGATCGCGTTGTTATTGCTTTAGGCGAAGGGCGCTTTAAATCGGTGGCAGTCGAGCTTGGCCGTAGCGATAGTCATGATGCGGTTATTTTAGCGGGCGTTAAAGCCGATGATGAAGTGGTAACGTCAGCACAATTCTTATTGGATTCTGAATCCAGCAAAAGCTCTGATTTTAAGCGCATGCAAACACCAGCAGCGGTCACTAGTGTGTGGGGCAAAGGGGTGGTTAATAGTGTAATGGCAGATCAGCGTAAGGTGAATATCAACCACGACCCTATTGAAGAGCTGGATTGGCCCAGCATGACCATGGACTTTACGGTTGCCGAGAGCGTTGATTTTAAAGCGCTACAAGCCGAGCAAACACTGCATTTTGAGCTAACTAAAAATGCTGATGGCAGTTACACGATAAGCGCTATTCATATAATGGATTCCACCCATATGATGAATGAAGCTGACAACATGGCGACCGTAATAGGCACTATTAACAGTATTGATAAAGCCCAGCGCACAGCCAATATTAGTCGTGGTGCAATTGAAAAATGGAATCGAGATCCGGCCACTATGGACTTTATGTTTGCTGAACATATTGATTTAAACCCTCTTGCGGCGCAGCAACAGCTGACATTTACCTTTAGTGTGCAACACGGTGAATTCGTGATCCAGCGTATTGATGCTGCATCAAGCATGCAATCACACAGTGGTCACTAGGGGGCATTATGATAGCAGCAGTTATTCGATGGTCCGTTACTAACCGCTTTTTTGTATTATTGCTCACAGCAATACTCATTGGCAGTGGTTTATTTGCGGTAAAAAATACCCCAGTTGATGCTTTACCTGATTTATCCGATGTACAGGTGATTGTAAAAACCTCATACCCAGGGCAAGCGCCACAAGTGGTGCAAGATCAGGTGACCTTCCCGCTTACCACCGCGATGCTCTCAGTACCGGGGGCACAAACAGTGCGGGGTTTTTCATTTTTTGGTGACTCCTACGTGTATGTCATCTTTGATGAAAACACTGATCTTTACTGGGCGCGCAGCCGAGTACAAGAATATTTAAGCCAAGTAGCGAGTCGCTTGCCCGACACCGCAACTGCAGAGCTGGGCCCAGATGCCACTGGTGTGGGTTGGATTTATTTATATGCGTTGGTGGATAAAACCAATCAACATGACATTAGCCAATTACGTAGCTTGCAAGATTGGTTTTTAAAGTTTGAATTGCAAACTGTACCAGGGGTGTCAGAAGTGGCCTCAGTGGGCGGGATGGTGAAGCAATATCAAGTCAATGTAGAGCCAGATAAACTGCGTGCCTATGGCATTCCGCTGAGTTTAATTCAAACCGCGATTAAACAAGGCAACCAAGAAATGGGGGCCTCGGTGGTCGAAATGGCCGAAGCTGAATACATGGTCACCAGTACCGGTTATATAAAAAGTGTCGCCGATTTAGAGGCAATTCCACTGGGGGTGAACGCCAACGGCACAGCACTGCAATTACGCGATGTAGCCGATATTCGCCTTGGTCCACAAATGCGCCGTGGCATTGCCGAACTCAATGGGGAAGGCGAAGTGGCTGGTGGTGTGGTGGTGATGCGCTTTGGCGAAAACGCACAAAAAACCATTGAGTTGGTGAAGGAAAAACTCGAATCACTGAAAAAAGGCCTGCCTGATGGCGTTGAAATTGTGCCTGTGTATGACCGCTCTAATTTGATCAAAAACGCAGTGGATAATCTCACCAGCAAACTGCTCGAAGAGTTAGCGGTGGTGGCGCTGATCTGCGTGGTATTTTTGTTCCATGTGCGCTCATCACTGGTGGCTATTATCACTTTGCCGCTGGGGATTTTAACGGCGTTTATTATCATGTATTGGCAAGGTATTAACGCCAATATTATGTCGCTCGGCGGCATTGCCATTGCCATTGGCGCGATGACCGATGGCGCGATTGTAATGATCGAAAATATGCATAAACACATGGAAAAAACCCCACTCACGGATGAAAACCGTTGGCAAATTGTCATCGATGCTGCCAGTGAAGTAGGCCCTGCATTATTCTTTAGCTTAATGATTATTACCGTGAGCTTTATGCCGGTGTTTATTTTAGAAGCCCAAGAAGGGCGGATGTTTGCCCCGCTGGCGTACACTAAAACCTATGCCATGGCCGCATCTGCGGGCTTAGCAATCACCTTAGTACCGGTATTGATGGGGTATTTTATCCGCGGTAAAGTGATTTCAGAACAGAAAAACCCAGTGAACCGCTTATTGGTCAACGCATATAAGCCATTACTGAATCTGGTTTTACGCTTCCCGAAAATGACCTTAGTACTGGCAGTGGTGGTCGCTGTTATTGGCTTTTATCCGGTCAATAAAATTGGTAGTGAGTTTATCCCCCCGCTGGATGAAGGCGATTTAATGTATATGCCAACCACTTACCCTGGGTTGTCGATTGGTAAAGCGCGGGAGATTTTGCAGCAAACCGATAAACTCATCGCCACAGTACCCGAGGTGTTAACCGTGTTTGGGAAAGTGGGCCGCGCAGAAACCGCCACCGATCCTGCGCCACTGACCATGATCGAAACCTTTATTCAGCTCAAGCCTAAAGATCAGTGGCGCGAAGGCATGACCTTAGACAAGTTGAAAAAAGAACTCGACGGCTTAGTAAAGTTTCCAGGGCTTACCAATGCATGGGTGATGCCGATTAAAACTCGTATTGATATGCTGGCAACGGGGATCAAAACGCCGGTGGGCATTAAAGTCGCGGGGCCAAATTTGAGTGAAATTCAAAAAATTGGCCAGCAGATTGAAGTGTTACTTAAAGATGTACCCGGCACTGCCTCTGTTTACTCTGAGCGAGTCGCTGGTGGGCGTTATATCAAGGTGGATATCAACCGTGAAAAAGCTGCTCGTTATAGTTTAAACATTGCCGATGTGCAGCAAGTGGTTGCCACTGCCATTGGCGGCATGAACGTCACGCAAACGGTCGAAGGGCAAGAGCGTTATCCGGTGAACTTACGCTACCCGCAAGATTACCGCGATTCACCCGAAGAACTGATGCTATTGCCAATTGTAACCCCAGCAGGGCAACGTATTGCCCTTGCCGATGTGGCGGATGTCTTTATTGAAGATGGCCCGCCGGGGATCAAAAGCGAAAATGCCCGTTTAAACGGCTGGAGCTTTATTGATATTGATGGCATTGATATTGGTAGTTATGTCGACAATGCGCGCAAAGTGCTTGACAAAAAACTAGTACTCCCTGCTGGTTACTCAATAACCTGGGCGGGGCAATATGAATACATGGAGCGCGCCAAAGAAAAGCTCGCCTATGTATTACCGCTCACTTTAGCGATTATTATTGTGCTGCTGTATTTAAACTTTAGAAGCTTTGTGGAAGTGGCGATTATTATGGCTACTCTACCATTGGCGATGATCGGCGGTATCTGGCTCATGTACTTAGAAGGTTTTAACTTCTCAGTCGCTGTGGGCGTTGGCTTTATTGCCCTTGCCGGCGTTGCGGTAGAGATTGGCGTGATCATGCTGGTGTACTTAAATCAAGCCTATCAAGAAAAGTGTTCGCAAGCACAACAAGCAGGTACAACGCTTAGCTTTATAGCGCTTAAACAAGCCATTATTGAAGGCGCAGGCCTGCGAGTACGCCCAGTGATGATGACAGTCGCCACCATTATCATCGGTTTACTACCCGTACTTTATGGCACAGGAACAGGCAGTGAAGTAATGAGCCGCATCGCCGCCCCCATGGTCGGCGGTATGTTCAGCGCCATTGTATTAACCTTGCTCGTACTACCCGCGGTGTATTTGTTATGGCGCAAGCGGGATCTGTAAAGTAGATAATAAAAAGGAGTGGGCTAACTACCGACTCCTTTATTCTAATACCTTAATTTATTATTTTTATGCTGGGAAAGTGTTAAATATAAAACGATGTTCGAAAAAGTGGACTATGAACTAGTACTTAATGCTGTATTGTAAATTGGAATATTTACAAATCGTATTTCTTTCTTTATAATTCCGTCCCTTTGTTAGGCTCATCCTTCAATAGGCATGATTTCCAATATAGTTCACGGATCGAATAAAGATGAGTTTTTTAAAAAAAATAATAATTTTATCTCTTCTAATGCTTTTAGGGTGTCAAACACTTACCACTACACCTGTTGAAATAATGCTCTCGCCAGAGGTTACTTATACTGGAAAGGGTGCAGGGGCAGGAATTGCACTCATGTCAGCTATGGGGCCTTCTGGTATTGCTATTGGAGCCGCAATTGATGTCGGTATCGGGAAAAAAATTCAAGCAACTATTAATTATCAAAACCTTGAAAGTCGGTTTACATCATTAATCATTCAGCATAATACCCTGCAATTACAAAACAAAAAAATCCAATTATTGAAAATTAATAAACTCAAGTTTCAATCAGTTTCTGGAGAGAAAGACCCAACGGCAGTCATAATTGATGGCAGCATTACTTTTATTAACGGTGAAATTTACGTATTTGAAAATACAAAAACTGAAAATAACACCTCTCGCCCTTTAGAAAAACTTAAAACAAAAAATCATGTAACTGACGAGCTAATCATCTCTACTCTCAATGATTACTTATCAAAAATATAAACTAAAAGGATACTTATGAAAATTTTAATTTGTATCACTTTAATATTCGCTACATTTACTGTATCTGCAGGGAAAACGTCATCAAGTAAAATAAAACAACTTTATGTGAATGGAAGTTGGGTTATGGCTGAAGTTGATATAACAATGCTTAATGGTAATAACTTCCCTGAACAATGTGCAAGTTCTAGTTGGGTTGCTATAACACCATCTGAACCAGGGTACGAAATTATTACCAGTACGTTAATGCTTGCGTATGCTGCTAATAAAAGTGTTTCTTTTTATGTTACGGGTTGTTCAGGGCAAAATAAAAGTAGTAAAAGAATTACCAGTATATGGGTAAATGATTAAAATATTAATTACAGCGGAAATTATCGAATGAAATTTAAAATTATCTTGCCACTTCTAATCTCAATTTTGAGTACACCAGTTTGGGCAAATCATTATTGTGCAGGCACCATAAAAAATGTGCAGCTAAACCGTGGTGGAGAAGTGTATGCAACAATTAACAATTTAGCATCTAATGCTTTTCTTTGTGATCTCTCTCCTGCTGATGATGGAAATGATGCTGAATTTTGTAAAGCGTTATATAGCAGCTTGCTTTTAGCACAAACTACACAGCAAAACGTAACCTTTTGGTTTGATATCGACACAGATAAAAGTTGTAGTAAAGGTGATTGGGTCAATCTTTATAAAAACCATGGCCTCTATCATTTTAAGCTAGGTGATTAATTAATAATAAGGTAGATGAATAAATGATAAAAAATATAATCGCGATTTTGATGACATTCACTTTTTTTAGTACTCAGGCTGTAGCAACAGTAGGGCAAACGGTCGACCAAATATTTTATTGTGGTGATGATTTTGCAATTCATACTGATGCAGGAAATTGGTATGTAGTCCTAAAGTCAGTGGGTGAAAAAAAGCAGGATCATTTCTTATCTATGGCGATGTTTTCAATGGCAACAGGTAGTAAAACAGCGCGATTTTTTCCGGGTGAGCCATTAAGTAATTGGTGTGGTAACAAAAACTTTTTACCAATTTCGTCCTTCAGCATTAAAGCAGAAAGTTTTAAATAAATTATCATTAAGGGATATTTATAATGAGTTTTTTAAGTAAATTATTAGTAGTAGCTGGGCTTTTTTTGCTACCAAATACAGTTAAAGCCGCATGGCTTAATTCAACTGGCGAAATTGAAACGTTAATTTTATATAGCCAAAACCAAATTTTAGTGAAATTAAAAGATAACAATGGAGCCCCTGTAGCTGCCTGTAGTAATAAAGAACACTTTATAATACCCGCTTCATACTCGGAAGAATCGCGCAATAGAATGTATAGTACTTTATTAGCTGCAAAAATGGCGGGTGTACCAGCATCAATCTCATACAGTGAGGTAGATAATTGTGATGCTTGGGGTGCAACTCCAAATGTTTACAGAAAAATAACGCGAATAACGTTTTAAGGATTAACTATGAAACACCCAAAATTCATCCGTGAGGGACTATGAAAATAATATTAATGCTAATGTTACTTTTTACAGGAACATTAAAAGCAGAAACTACATGGATACCGATTAGTAATGGCGGTAATTTTATCATCATTCCACTTATTCCAAATTATAAATATAGCCAACCTAATAACGTGACTCTAGTGAAACTTTCAAATGGTGTCACCATAACTTGGAATGATATTCAGCATGCAAGTAAATATCGTGTTGAAGGATTAGATAGTAACGGTAATTGGGTTTTGCTAAGGGAAGTTGATTCTAATTCAGTCACATTTTCGCCTCTACCAGTTGGTATTTCGAGCATTAGGATTATGGCGTGTAGCTATACCTCTTGTAATAACAGTGGGCTTTGGAGTAATAGCGTGGCTTTGAAAAAACAAATAATATTTATACACACGGATTTGCTTGGTAGTCCAGTTGTAGAAACTAAGGATGAGGAATAAAGTTGTAATGAAGATTTTTAAATATGTAATATTATTTACTTTAACATTGATTATTTCTAGTCCTGCTTACACTTTAACTGCTGAGGATTATAAAGGTGCTAGTGAAAACTATTCGAAGGTAGACCCTTATAAATCAAACGGGGAAAATATTAACCCTCTAAATGGACAATTAAGCTACGAATCAGTTGACATGATAATCCCTGGCAGTAATGGGATGGATATTTTAATATCAAGAAGTTTTAGCCAAAATGAGCGTGTTTGGGGTTATAACGGTCAAATTGGTAGTATGAGTAATTGGCGTCTAGAAGTACCTAGAATAATAATACCTACAGTTCCATATGGTATTACTAGGGGATGGGACCTGCCACCAGATAAAGCTGAGTACGATAAACTAATTGATAAAACAGCTACTACGCGTACAGGAATATGTAATGATCCTTATCCTGGCGATGGTAGAGCTTCTACACGAAATAGTGGAGGTATTAAGATTGCTAAAAAATACTGGTCAGGCATGACACTAAAAATACCAGGACAAGCGGCCCAACAGTTATTTAAGAACACAGACATGAGGCGTTACCCATCAAAAAAATGGGTCACTACTAATGACTGGGTTGCATCTTGCACCAATGATGGTAATGGGTTTATCGTTGAATCTCCAACAGGGATCAGCTATACAATAGATATAGTACAAGCTTTATATAGCTATGTTGGGTTAAAAGATAAGTTTAATCACACAGGCAACACCACTTTATTCGCGTCAGAAGTCAGAAACATCCATGGAACAGTAATTAATTATGATTATGAGACGTTTGGCAAATTTTTTATGCCTAAAAATGATATTGGTCAAAATGCGTCTCATATAAGAGTACCTTACATAGAACAAAGATTAACCAAAATAAGACGTAATGATGATACTAATATACTAATTGACTACTATACAACCCTAGAAAAAATCCCTGGAACTTGCATGCCGGACGGGACGTGCCATGATATTGTCGTTACTCCTGCATCTTTTAATGAGCGTATTAAATCCGTAGAAGTTCAGGGGGGAGATCGAGTCATGTATGGCTATTATGCAAATCCCGGAGACAATCGCTATTATTTGAATAAAGTACTTAAAGGAAATAAAACGTGGAAGTATAAATATGGCGAAGGTACACCAAAAGATAAAAAATCATATAGGGATGAAGGTACTGAATGGCCAGTGTATAATGGTCCTAGATTATTAACAGAGGTCACTCTCCCTGGTGGTGGTTCTATTGAATACACTTATAAAGTATTCAAAAAAATGAGGAATGATCCATATAATGAGAATATGAAATTACAAAAAAAAGTGATCAATGACGGTACAACTAACATTGATACTTGGATTTTTAATTATGAAGATGACCGTTATACTTCTAACGATGGTAGCTATAATTCTAAAGACGTTATAAAGACCACCATAGTAAGAGGATTAGACAAGACTGTTCAATTATTTTCAGATGATAAATCATTCGATCACGGTAGGTTATTACAAGAGACAACCAAGAGCTTCGACACCTCAAAAACATTTTCAGTGACTAAAGAAGTTGAATATACCTACGGACTAGTTGCTAATATTGGTGATTTTACATTTTTGGATTTCCCCGAAGAGGTGTCTGACTCGTTAACTTCAAAAGTTAAGCTAACTAAGCAGGTAATAACTCAGGATGGCAATGATTATATTACAAAATATATAAGTCATGATTTATACGGAAAACCAACCAAAGTACAAGAAACTTTCAATGAGAGATCTAAATTTACCAAGCTCAGTTATCATAATGAAACAGAGAATAGTTGGCTTCTTGGTTTACCGACTACGATACAAGTATCCGATACTGACTCTAATTATCTAACTGTTTCTGAAACGATTTATCATAACGACTCTACTTCTGAAGGGGCTTATGCTGGGTTGGGATTGCCCTACGAACAAAGAGAGTTTGGTCGTTGGGTAAAACGTTTTACTGAATACGACTCTAAAGGTAACCTCGCAAGAGAAGAATACAATATAGCCAAAACTACTGGTGAAGGTAACCAATTCACGTCATATTCAAGGTATAAGCGCGGTATTGCACGAACAGTCAGCGTACCTGCTAGAAATGCTGCTGGCGAAATCAGTAAGTCACTGACAGTGGATAATAATGGCAGGGTGACTAAAGAGATAGACTTTAATGGAGTGACAACTAAGTTTTCATATGCTTATGGTGGTTCTCTGCAAGGTATTAATTACGCTGAAGATAGTATAACTGGAAATGATTGGTACGATACATTATATACATGGGATTTCACTACAGCGACTAGTCCAAAACGTATAATTGAATACTGCAATTTAAATAAAAACTCCAACCGATGTGATAATACCTCAGTCCATAGCATAACCGAAACCTATGATGGATTAATGAGGTTAAAAACACTTGAAGAAACCGATGGTGATAAAACTCGATCTAAAAATTATAAGTATGATAAAAATGGCAAACAGATTTTTGAATCATATTGGTCAAGTTCTAATGGCATAAGTACTACTTATGACGGTTTAAGTAGAGTTTTAAAAGTGGCGAAAAGTGGCTTAGGTGAAGCTAATTATGCTTATTTACAAGGTAATAAAATACAGCTTACTGACGCCGAAAATAATACTACTACCACTACATATCAAGCATTTGGTTCACCAAGTTATGAACGTGCAATTGAAATTAAATCTCCCGAGAGTGTAACTACAACAATTGAGATTGATGTATTTGGCTTAACTCACTCGATTGCGCAAGAAGGGTTAACTAAAGCTGGGGCATTTAAAACAATCACAGAAAATCGCTATTATGATGAACACAAGCAACTATGTTTAACAACCCGTCCAGATGTGCGTAATACACTTTATAAGCATAATGCTTTAGGTAAGCTAGTTTGGAGTAAAGCAGGAGTCACAAACACCAAATGTAGCGCAACTCAACCAGTTTTGAGCACCTCTTTTAGCTACGATAATTTAGGCGAACTTCAAACAATTGACTATCCAGATAATTCAGGCGATGTGACTTATGAGCGAGACAATAATGGTAATGTTAAAACGTTAACTGCGGGTAATGTAATTCATCGCTACGAGTATAATAACCAAAACCTGTTGGAAGAAGAGCAGCTATACATTGGCACTCAATTACCATTAACGTTGAAGTATACCTATAATGACCTACAGCAGAACAGTCATTTAAGTTACCCTGATGGCACGGTTGTAAACTTCAAGCCTAATAGTTTCGGTGAACCAACAGAAGCCCAAACTTATAAGGGCACAACCGTTGCATTAAGCTTTGCCAAAAGTGCTACATATTATGCAAATGGTTTGTTGAACTCATTTACATATGGTAACGGCGTAAAACATGAAACAACAATACATAGCGATAGCTTACTACCTAAGCAGCTAAAAGATACAGGCCCAAGTGGCAGTAATCTACCTAGTACTGTTATGTCATTGACTTATGATTACGATAATAATGCAAACGTAACTTCAATTAATGATGGGCAAAACAGCGCATATAGTTTAACGGATTTACAGTATGATGGCCTAGACCGTTTAACCAGTACCACAGGAGGCTCAGGAATTGGTTCAAGTAGCTTACGTTATGACGGTTTTGGCAATATCACCTACTACCAGAGTAAAGGTAAAACACTTGATTACACGTATGACTACGCTAAAAACCGTTTATCTAAAGTAACAGGCGTAAGTGGTCGTTATGGCTCTATTCGGTATGATGACCGCGGAAATATAGAATATAATGGTGCATACAGTTTAGATTTTAATGCGGCCAACCAACTTACCACTGCAAAAGGCAATAGTTATCTCTACGATGGCCATAACCGCCGAGTAAAACAAACTGATGGCAATGGCACCAGTTATTCAATGTATAGCCAAGATGGCATGCTGCTATATAGAGAAAAAGGAAACATCATAACAGGCAACGGTACAAACTATATTTACTTAGGTAAAAAACTGATTGCCAAGTACGGTAACGTTACACCGCAAAGTGTAGATGAAAGTCGTCAACACAGCCGCCCATTTGGTGAAACAATAGAAGCACCTAAAGATGATGTAGGGTACACAGGGCATAAATTCGACACCGATTTAGGGTTGAGTTATATGCAGGCACGATACTATGATCCAGTCATAGGTCGTTTCTACTCGAATGATCCGGTTGATTTCTCGGGACACCAAGCAAGCGGAAATGCAGTGCATGGTTTTAATCGTTATGCATATGCTAATAATAATCCACATAAATTTATTGACCCCAGTGGTGAAGAGCCAATTGGCATAAATGTAGGCGGTGGTTTCACTTTCTTTGGTAAAGGTAGTGCCAGTTCAATGATATTGTTTGACTCTGATACTTTAGAGTTGGCTTATGTCGCAAATAATGAGCTAGGAGGCGGTGCAGGTAAAGGAGTTGGCCTATTCTGGAACGCAGTTTGGACAAGTGATGATGTGACTATCGATGATTTTGGTGGGTATGGTTTAGCATTGAGTGGTTCAGGTTCAATTGTAAATGGCTCTATAGGTTTACCAGCATCACACCATGGTGTCGATGCCGCGCGAGATATATTTAATGGAAAGCGAGAGCCTACCGAAGGCATTATAAGAGAGTTCGGTTTATCCTTAGGGGTAGGCGCAGAAGCAGGAATAACAGGCACCTATGGAGAAGTTTATAAAACAGATGTATTAGCCGATATAGTTACCGGAGTTAGAGCTTGGTTTGAGTAGGGGGTTTAATGATAGTTTTTTTAATAATAAGTTTGATCATAGCAGATTATTTATTTTTCGGTGTTTTGGCTCTTCTTGTAACCAGAAACCGAATAAATACTAATTTTGAAAAGTTGATCAGATGTGCTGGTTGTTTTACTTATAACAACCAAGGAAAAATTAATTATTTCTCAGGTTCATTTTCTAAAGTGGGCTTTAAGAATAAAGAAATTATTATTGGTATTACGAAGCTGTCATACCATAAAAAACTTTCTGGTATTAAAGCAATTGAAGTCAAAAATTATTTGGTATGGAAATGCTTAGTAATTAATTTAGACAGTGGTGAAAGTACTAAGATATTTTGTGATGCAAAACAAATTAAAGAGCTTGGAAGCTATTTAGATAATTTAATAGTTTAGTTACGATTTTGAGTTCAAAGCCTCGCTCTGTGTTTACCTGAAGGTTGCACTCGCGGGGCTTTGTTTTATGGCTCTGGTGGCTTGGGTTTGTTTTCAAGGCAAGAGAAATAATAGAAAAATAATAGGGTTAGGTCTTTCTTCTTGCCTTTTTGTTGGTTGCGGCTAATTTTTAGATATTAATTTATACAAATTGATAGGTGAAAAGATGGCTAGGCCTCTCAGATTAGAGTTTGCGGGTGCGTTATATCACATAACTTCGCGGGGCAATGAAAGAAAACCTATTTATTTAGATGAATCAGATTTTGAGGGGTTTTTAAAAATCCTAGGAGATGTATGTGAACGTTATAACTGGGTGATCCATTCTTTTTGCTTAATGACCAATCATTACCATTTATTAGTCGAAACACCTGATGCCAATTTAAGCAAAGGGATGCGGCAATTAAATGGTGTATATACGCAATGGTTTAATAGAAAACAGCGACGTGTGGGGCATTTATTCCAAGGACGATATAAGGCAATTTTGGTTGATAAGGATGCATATTTATTAGAGCTAAACAGGTATATTGTTTTAAACCCAATTAGAGCGAAAATGGCCGATAGCCTATCGGAGTGGCCTTGGAGTAGCTGGAATTATGTAATGGGTCAAGAGCCGATTCCCCAATGGCTTGCGGTAGATAAAATGTTACTGCAATTTGCAAAGTATAAAACAATAGCCAGACGTAAATTTGCGCAGTTTGTAGAGCAAGGAAAAGGGGTGGATCCTTGGGGAAATATTTCAAATCAGGTGTTTTTAGGTAGTGCTGAGTTTGTAAAGGAGCATTTAGAATTACTTAAAGAGCAGGAAGGCGATTTATCGGAAGTACCTCAAAAGCAAAGGCGCAGAGCAGCGTTATCATTAACAGAATATGCTCAACAGTGTAGTAATCGTAATGATGCCATAAGAGCTGCTTATGCATCCAGTGGGTACACGTTGAAAGAGGTTGGCGATTATTTTCAGCTGCATTATTCTCGAGTAAGCAAGATAGTGGCAAAAAGAAAGACCTGACCATTGCGGTTTGGAGTATGAAAAAATAGCTCTTCAGCTGTGGTAATAGATCACAGAACTATTGCTAAACCTGTTTTGTAGTTTGTGAAACCATCTATCAGCGCACTGTGAATTTCTGCAAATTACTTTATTTAAATTGTGAAGAACAGCTTAAATAGTAAATACAGTTTAATAATTAATTTATGGTATTGATTTATTAGGAACATTTAATGCTTTAAAGTTGAAATTTCTCTTTGTGTATGTAAATATTCGCTTAATAAATTATATTAATATGGAATTTACCATGGAACGGTATTTGTTACCTTTTCTGTTTCTTTTTTCAAGTTTCGTCTTTGCAGGCTCTGATACATCGACTACTAAGATAAAACAATTATATGTGAACGCCTATTGGGTAATGGCAGAAGTAGAAGTTGATATTATTGGTGGTCGGAATAATTTACCTTCTGAATGTAGAAACTCTCCGTTTGTAGCTATTACCCCCACTGATGCTGGCTATGACATTATTACGACTACATTAATGATGGCTTATGCTGCAAACAAAACAGTTAGATTTTGGGTCGAAGGCTGTTCGGGTCAAAATCGACAACAGATTAAAATCATTAGTGTAAGAGTTTATGGCTAAGTTATGTTAAAAAAAACAATCCTTTTTAGTTTCTTAATTGCTGCTTTTTCTTCGAGTGCAAAAAACCTCAATTGTTCTGCGACAGTTTTAGATGTTCAAGTAGACAAAACAGGGCGTGTTTATGCTTATCTCAAAGGTATAGCTAGGGATGCATATTTATGTGATTTGACCCCTGAAAATGGAGAAAATGAAGTAGAGTTTTGTAAGACTGTTTACAGTACTTTATTGGTTGCGATGACCACTAAAAATAATGTCATGCTTTGGTTTAACAAAAATACTAACGAAGAGTGTGCTAAAAGTAGCTGGGCTAATTTATACAGTGATCATGGATTTTATCATCTTAGATTGCAGAGTTATTAATTAAATTTGCTATATTCTCCTATCCTCTTGGTGAACCATTAGATAAGTAATGCAGGACAGGCACAAATTTTTTGCAGTAGGTTAATTGACTCTGCAGATTAATTTTTACACTTGATGGTAGTTTATTATACATAAACAGCAGTTTTTTTGATGAAGCATGCTGTTATTTAAGTTTTAAATGGAATTTTTGAAATGAAGTTATTTAAGTTTTAAATGGAATTTTTGAAATGAAGTTATTTATAAAAGCTTTAGTTTTTTTATTGTTATTTAATAGTCATAGTAGCTTTTCAGGGGACTGGTTATCGAAGCAAAAAATATCAACGGTTTCATTTGAAACTGGTGGCTTTTATCTTTACTCCAAAGAACCATGGAATAATGCTAATAATTGCTCACATACAGATGCTATTGTTCTCCAGTCTAATGATGCCAACTATGATAAAGCTTATTCACTATTATTAATGGCTTTTGCGGCTGGTAAATCAGTACAGGGTTATTCTGACGGCTGTGTTACTCATGATGGTCGTACATATAACTCAATTCGTGGTTCTAAGTACTTACTTGTAACAGATTGACTTTAAATCACTCTCCAGGCTCTTAAATTGATCAAAGTAAAATTATATTTCTATCTATGGCGTAAGTAGGTGTGGGTACATACTTTATCTCTTTTTAAATAACAAATGCTTAGGTGCTGGTTATGCAAGAAATTTATTCAAAAATATTATTTGCTATTGTATTTATTGCATCGGTTAATGTCAGCGCCGCTGTAGAATTTCAAGGGCAAGTAACAGGTATTTTTGCTGAAGGTGGCATAGTAAGAGCTACTATCTGCAGCTCTGCAAGTAATTGTAAGAGCTTTTGGCTAAAACCTGAAAATGATTATTCTAATACTATTTTTGCAATGTTATTAAGCGCTAAAATTTCAAAAAATGATGTATGGATTCAAGGCTATGATAATCCTGTATCGGAATGGCCGTATAATGGTGCTTATAAATTCGCATCCCTACATTTAAGATAATAGATTAAATCAGCAGGGTAGGCTCCTTTTATCTACAGTCTGAGTGTGAAAAGACTGCTTTGAACTGTTAAATCCATTGAAATTAGAGTTTATGGATGCTTTATATCACGTAGCTTTATGCAATGAATGGAAGTTCATTATAGTGAGTAATCAGGTTTTATTTTTATAGAAATAGATGAAAAAAGTTTTATTATTATGTGTATTTTTACCGTTAAAGTCTTTTGCAATCGAGTGTCACTACGATTCAGTAGAGGCGATACAAGTACATAAAACAACTGTTTTAGCGTATTTTAAAAAAGATGGCGTTAGTATTTGGAAGTATATTGGCCCGCACAGCAATGCTGCAACTAGTTCATATCAATCTTTATTACAGCAAGCCATAGCAACCAAAATCTATGATTTTAATATATCTAGCAGATGATTACGATTTTTTAAAAACTCATTACAATAATGAACCAGAAATGCTTAGGCTTTATAAATAAAGTTAATAGTAGAATAATTAAAAATTTTTAAGGATAAAGATATTATGAAGTTAAAAATATTATTGGCAGCGCTTATTTTATCAAGTAATACCGCGTTTGCTGCACATACCTGTGGAGGAAAAATAACAACAGTTGATATTGGAAGTAATGGAGCATTGCACATTACCGTGGATACAATCGGAGTAGGTAACTTAGTATGTAGTATAAGTAGAAAAGTAGGTACGATAGAGGTTGATACATGCAAAGCTCTTCATAGTATGGTTTTGGCTGCTTCTATGGCAAACAAAAATGTTACTTTGTGGTTTAACAAAGATGATAATAAAGATTGTAGAAAAGGTGAATGGATTGACTTGCAGGACCACGGCTTTTATTTTTTACGTATCTCGAGTTGATTAATTTGTTTAATAGCATGCTCGCTTTGTGACGAAGTAGTTTTAAATAGAGTGATATGTTTGTTGTACTGCTACAAACTCATCAGCCAAAGGAGCTTTACCTTAGACTGATGAGTACTTACCAACTAATTAGATTTTGTTTAGCGTTGCAAAGCTAAAGGTAGGAAAGTCAGAAAAACAACCAGATTCCCAAAAAGTTACACTTTTTCCTGTGGAATGAGCCGTTAGCAATATTGATAAAATAGCCTTCCCGCTTGGATCTGTTGTGCCATCCCAACGAAAGGAATTGTCATTAGATGGGCAGTTACTTTTTATTGGTTCTTCTACGTAAACGAAACAAGCGTTAGTTTGTTTATGGCAGCCCATTTTATGAATCTTTGTTGTTAAGGTGTTAGCCTTTGCCGAAAGAGTAAAAAATAATAAGATTAATAAAGAGAAGATCTTTATTTTATGCATTATATTTCCTATTTGTGGTTATGTTTAGTTATTTTATTTGATATTAACGTCGAATTAAATATCAATACCTACTGAGAGAAGTTGCGTATATTTTCATATATTAAAGTATTTATCTGTTTTAGGGAAACTGAAAAATAGTTGAAAAACCATGCAGCTCAGATAATACGTATGTGCTTAACTTTTTCGTTTTTTTGAGTTCAATTAATACCCAGTCTGATTTTGTTCGATTATTGCTCTCTTTTACTACCACTCTATAAAAATTACCCTGTTACTTGTAACTTATACGAGTTCAAGTGATAGGGTTTTAATACGTATTTGTTTTAATTTAACTTTTTAGTGGCATGTTTTTAGCAACAGACTTGTTACTAGGCTTAATTAAGTAAGGAACGCACATGCAAGTTAAAACAATACAAGAAGTGTACGACTGGACTGTACTATTTCATACTCAAATGGCGGCAAACTTTTTTAGTCTCAGGGACGAGTTGGCAGAGCATAACCGAATGCTGGCAGATTATTTTGTTAGGTACGAAAAAAAGTTGGCTGAGGATTTAGTTGGTTTTAAAGCCATCACCGAGATCAATACCTTAGATACTTATTGTTACGAGTACTTTGCTGAGAACTCTGAACTGATTAATTTTACTGATTTAAATCGCGATACGCGTGTTGATGAGCAAGCCATGCAAGGTTATATATCAGATCAGCACCAAAAAGTGATCAATCTTTATCAATATTTATTTAGCCGAGCAGAAACGCCGGCCGGTAAAGAGAAGCTAGCGCAATTATTGGAGCTTGAGCATCAAGGGTTAAAGCAAATGATGCAAAGCGCTAATCGTCATATGGATATGTAGTAGAGAGTAACTCGCGTTACAGTGAATCTAATTTGGATAGCCAAGGCTATCCAAATTTAGCTATCGCTATAATCATACAAAGTCGATTAAAAAGCCTACTTTCTTCAAATACTTTTGCTCTTGCTGTAAATCGGCATGCAGTAGGGTTTGTTCACTAAGCGAACCTAGCGGAAATTGCAACAGCATACTATTGCCTTTAACGGATACTGCTAGCTCTTGATGTTGATCGTTAAGGCGTTTTTGGTTTAATAATATTGCTAGCCTGAGTAATACTATTAATTGCAGTATTTGAAAGTGCGGTACAGATAGCAGTGTTGGAAATTCTTCTAAACGAATTCGTTTACGGTAAAAGCGTATCATACAGCTTAACAATGTTTGCTGCTGCTGAGTAAACCCTGGCAGCTGGCTGTTTTCAACAACATACGCACTGTGTTTGTGTAAGCCGGATGAGTTAATACCTAAACCGACTTCGTGTAATTGCGCTGCCCACACTAGTAATTGATGATTATCTAATGAGTCGAGTTGCCATTCTTTTTGTACTTGTAGGAATAGCCAATCGGCGGTATTAGCAACGCGTTGGGCATGAACTTTATCGATTGTGTTTCTTTCGCTTAAATTTGCTATGGTATTAGTGCGTATATCTTTAAGTGCCAACTTTTGCTGCATTTCATGCAGCAAACCTTCACGCAGTGAAAAGTCACTGTAATCCATTTCGGTAATATCAAACAATTGAAAAATCGCGATTAAAATAGCCAGCCCACCACAAATGCTCACTTGACGCTCGGGGCTTAAGCCTTCAATCAGTAAATTATCAATGGTTTTTGCTGCTAAAAACTGGGTTTTAAGTTCGAGTAATCGCTCCAGTGTGATATTTTTTTGGTCAGGGTCATTGGCGCTGAGCATGGCTAATATTGATTTTATCGTTCCTGAGGTACCCACCACAGACTGCCAGCCAGTACTGATATAATTGGCAAAAATGACTTCAAGTTCTTGCTCTGCTTTTATCTGTGCCTTGTTAAAGCGTTTTTCGTTGATAATACCATCGGCAAAAAATTGCTTGGTATAGCTTACGCAGCCCATATTGCGGCTGGAGAGTAATTTATGCTTAAAATGCTTGCCAATAATTAACTCGGTACTGCCGCCGCCAATATCGATCACTAAGCGGTTTTCATCGTGATGAATGTAATGCGCAACACCTTGGTAAATTAAGCGCGCTTCTTCTTGGCCTGAAATTACATCAATATGAAAGGGAAATACTTTGCTGGCTTGTGCTAAAAAGGTATTGATGTTTTTAGCGCGGCGCAAGGTGTAGGTTGCGGCTATTTTTACGTTACAGGCAGGGAAATCCTGTAATGTGATGGCAAATTGTTTAAGAATACTTAAAGCTCGGTCGATGGCTGCTTGGCTGAGCTGGTACTTGTCGTCTAAACCATCCGCTAAGTAAACGCGTTGTTTTTCTTTATGCAGGATTTGCAAAGAGCCATCCACTTCTCTTGCTACGACTAAATGAAAGCTGTTTGACCCTAAGTCAACCGCAGCAATTGAGTGATAATTATTCATTATTGTAATTGTTTTCCCATTTTTTTAAGTGATCGTAAATCGCTATTTGCGAGCGTATTTTTTTACGATTCCCGCGTCTAACATAATGATTTTTCTGCTCGCTATCAATTATTCTCGCTTTGGTGCGGTCTTTAAATTGCAGTTCAAGTAGGTCAATAATGAGTTGTTTGAGCTTTTCATCATAAATAGGCACGCCGACTTCCACCCGATGATCAAGATTACGGGTCATCCAATCCGCAGATGAAATATAGACTTTTTCGTCCCCCTTATTGCCAAAAATCATCACTCGTGGGTGCTCTAAAAAACGGTCGACAATACTAATTACCCGAATGTTGTCGCTAAAATTATTGAGCCCTGGCACTAAGGAACACATACCACGGACAATAATGCGAATTTTAACCCCGCTGCGAGCGGCCAAGTACAAACAATCAACCAGCTCTTTATCTACTAAGTTATTTATCTTTAGCGTGATTTTACCGCTTTGACCATTTTCAACATGCGCTATTTCTTGGTGAATTAAGCCAAGCAACAGCTGTCGAGCATTGACTGGGGATATCATCAAGTGCTCGAACACAAAGGGTTTATAACTACTTTCGATAAACTTAAATACGCTATCGCTTTCGTCACAAATACCTTGATGCTTAGTGAACAAGCTAAAATCAGTGTAAATTTTGGCGGTTTTTTCGTGAAAATTACCGGTACCAATATGAGCGTATTTAACGATTTGGCCTTTCTCTTTGCGATGCACAATACATAACTTACTGTGCACTTTAAGTGCGGGAATACCAAAAATAACTTTAATGCCCGCAGCGCTCAGTACTTTAGCCCAGCCAATATTATTTTGCTCGTCAAAGCGGGCTTTCAGCTCTACCATTACCGTGACTTTTTTGCCATTTTTAGCTGCATTTATAAGTGAGGAAATCAGCCGTGACTTACTCGCAACACGGTAAATGTTTACTTTAATTTGTGTCACTCTAGGGTCAAATGCCGCTTGGCGAACATATTCCAGTAGATGATTAAATGTATGGTATGGATAATAAAGTAGAATATCTTGCTGCGTGATCGCTGCAAATATACTAGCGTGATTATTAAAGGCGGTGCTTTGTAAGGCTGGTAATGGTTTGTTTTCTAAATATTGACGGCCAATATTGGGAAAGCCAATAAAGTCTCTAAAATTACGATAGCGGCCGCCGGGGATCAATGCGTCGTGATGAGTTACACCTAAGCGCTTTTTCATTACTTTGAGCATCGATTCAGGCATGGTTTGGTCGTAAACTAAACGCACAGGCTCTGCATAAACTCGTTGCTTGAGGCCCTTCGACATTTTGTCGAGGATGCCTTCTTCTAGCTCATCATCGAGATTGTATTCTGCATCACGGGTCAGCTTGATTGCGTAGCCTTGGATCTCGGTAAAACTAAAGAAACTACTAAACACATCACTTAAAAAAAACAAAATAATGTCATCTAACATCACAATGGTTTTATGGCGGCGGGTTTTTTCGGGTGGTAAAATGACAAAGCGGGGGACTCGATCAGTAGGAACTTCTAACATCGCATAATGACTTTTGTCGTTAAACATCTCGACAAACAAGTACGTCATTGTATCGTTAATATGATCTGAATAATCTTTGTTTTCATCTAATAAAATGGGCGATATATGCTGCAATACATTATCGTGGAAGAAGTTTTTCAACCAGTTTATATGAAATTCGTTAAGCTGCTCGGGGCGGTTGACATGAATATTATGGGCAATCAGATCGGTTAGAATTTGCTCATGGATCAGGTTAAATTTTTTGCCTAACAACAGTACTTTTTGCTGGATTTGGGTAAGTAAAATTTCGTCTTCATCAAAGTTGGTATCAGGAAGTTTGTTTAATAAAATACGCCGTTTCACATCGGCAACCCGAACCCTGAAAAACTCATCCATGTTATTTGAAAAGATCCCCAAAAAACGAATGCGCTCAATAATTGGGTTATTCTTATCTTTCGCTTCTTGTAAAACACGATCGTTAAAAGACAGCCAACTTAACTCTGGAGCAAAATAATTAATCGTTTGCGGCGCATCTGCACAGGCGTTCATTTTCTATTCCTTGGATAGCAATTGAACAAAATATAAAGTACTTAGATGACACAAAAATGACAAGCGTGTCACTTTTATGACACGCTTATTGATGCTGGGGGTTGGATTTTAGGGTGCTTTAAGCGTCTTCAATATCAACAATTAAATCAGCGGTAATTGCTTCAAGTGCAGCGACTACTTCGTCTTTATTCATACCTGCAGGTAGCGCAACCGTAGCGACAGCACTAAAAATAGGCACTCCCCAGTTTGGCGCGCTTTGTTGCTTAGAGTTTAGGTGGGTAATATTTGCGCCTTTATGCCGTAATACACCTGCAAGCTCTTGAATAATGCCAGGACGATCATTGCCAGTGATCACAAAGTTAAGCTCTTCAGCTGGCGTGTCAGGAAGTTCATCGCTGCCAGTTTCAATGCGTACTTCAAGCTGCGGCAGGTTGTGTAATGAATCTTGTAATTCTTGTAGATGCTCCGCTGGTACTGCTACTTCGATAATGCCAGCAAAATGACCCGCTAAATGGCTTAAATTACTGGTGAGCCAGTTACCATGATGATTTAAAACTGCAGAGGAAATATCCTCTACAAGTCCAGGACGATCTTGCCCTAAAATGGTGATAACTAATTGTTTCATATGGTAAACCCTTTAATTTGCCGTAATTAAATAATAAATGCTCAGGCATGAAATTGTTGTTATATTAAAAATGAACCGAATTGAGTATTGACTCAGTCCCCAAATTTGTCCAATTTTTTTGCCATTAGTTCAACGTAAAAGCAGTAATATAGTGTGAGTTAACGAGATAAACTTTCTAAACTTATGTTATTCAATAACAAATTACTAAGTTGAAAGTTTTTCAACATGTCATAAAATTTTAACTTATTGAATATAAACACTGTTTGACTGGTTATAATGAATATAACAACAAAGCCTAAGCAATTATGACGTTTGTAACAATACTGTCATCTTGGTGAAATATAATCTACTCAACGTTAAGATTTATAGGTGTTTTGATGACTTCCAATCCGAATAAACCGTCTTTTAATACGGATAGAAGCCGTCTATTTAAAGATCGGTTTGCCAAATTTAGCATTACCGCTGGCGGTATTATGGTATTGATAGCTTTGCTATTGATATTCTTCTATTTATTGTATGTTGTGCAACCTATTTTCGAATCAGCGAAAGTAGAAACTCGCGATAGCTTTGTACTCAGCAATGCAGATCAAATTGTTGGCTTAGGTGTTGAAGAACAAACCGAAGTGGCTTTTTTACTGAGCAAACAAGGTAATGTTGATTTCTATAGCGTTGAGAAACAAGGCTTTGGTAAAAAACTTAAAAGCTTAGCTGTGCCACTCGATAGTGACGTGAGTAGTTTTGCCGTTAGTGCGCCTTTTCAAGGGCATTATGCATACGGACTTGAAAACGGCTCTGTGGTTTTGGTTGCGCCTAAATTTTTAGTCACCTTTCCTAATAACGAGCGTAAATTAACCCCGCGCTTGGGTTATCCATTGGGTGAAGATAAACCATTACAAGTTGATGCAGAAGGCGCAGCAATTAAACAATTTGCTTTTAGTCATTATGAAGATAAAACCGCTGTTGTGGCACAAACTGAAGATAAACGCGTCATTTTTAGCAGCTTTGTTGCTGAAGAAAACATGTTTAGCGGTGAAGTTGAATGGCAAGTTGAGCGCACTGAACTAGATGTTGAAGGACGTGTTGACCAACTGTTGATGTCGCCAGATACCACCCGTACTTTTGTTCGTTCTGCTAATCAAATCTATGTTTACGATACTCGCGATCCAAGCGAAGTTGAATTAATTCAAATGCTGGCGGCCAATGAAGAAAATGCCAACCTAGTGGCAGCACAATTATTAGCTGGTGCTAACTCATTGATGCTGGCAAATGATAATGGCGAAGTATCACAATGGTTTGAAGTAAACACAGATACAGGCCGTGAATATCAAAAGATACGCGCCTTTGAAACGTCAAAGCAACCTAAGTTAGATATATTTACTGAGTTTTACCGTCGTACTTTCTTCACCACAAGCAGCAACGGTGAATTGGGTGTTTATTACACCACCAGTGAAGCAAAATTATGGCAAGGTAAAATCAGTGACGGTCCGATTGAAAACTTTGCTATTGCACCTCGCTCAAATGCGGCGCTTATCTTAGCGGATAATAAGTTAACTGTGGTTGAAATCCATAATGAGCATCCAGAAGTAACGTGGTCAGCGTTATGGCAAGAAGTATGGTATGAAGGTTACCCTGAGCCTGGTTATATTTGGCAATCAACGTCTGCAGGGGATGATTTTGAGTCGAAATTTTCTTTAGTACCAATTTCGTTCGGTACTATCAAAGCGGCTTTATATGCGATGTTATTTGCCGTGCCAATTGCGCTTTCTGCGGCAATTTATACTGCTTACTTTATGTCTGGTTCATTACGTAAAGTTGTTAAACCAACGGTTGAAATTATGGAAGCATTACCAACCGTAATCTTAGGATTTTTAGCGGGCCTGTGGCTTGCACCACTGATTGAAGAGCACTTACCGGCAATTGTAGGCTTATTGTTTATGTTACCGCTGGGTATTTTATTGACCGCATTCGCGTGGACTAAATTACCTGAAAGCATTCGCCACCGTGTCCCTGATGGGGCTCATTCAATTTTACTAATTCCAGTACTGCTATTTATTGGTTGGTTAGCGTTTGCCATGAGTGGCGCAATAGAACTTTGGATGTTTGACGGTAATGTGCGCCAATACCTGACCAATGAATTAGGTATGACGTTCGATCAACGTAACTCACTGGTTGTTGGTATTGCGATGGGGTTTGCGGTTATCCCAACTATTTTCTCAATTGCAGAAGATGCCGTGTTTAGTGTTCCTAAACATTTATCAAACGGTTCATTAGCGCTGGGTGCAACGCAATGGCAAACACTGGTAAGTGTTGTGCTATTAACTGCCAGCCCGGGTATTTTCTCTGCCGTGATGATGGGACTCGGTCGCGCCGTAGGTGAAACCATGATCGTACTAATGGCAACCGGTAACACACCAATAATGGATTGGAGTATTTTCCAAGGTATGCGTACTTTAGCAGCTAATATCGCAGTAGAAATGCCAGAATCAGAAGTGGGTAGTTCGCACTATCGTATTCTGTTCTTAGCCGCATTTGTATTATTCATATTCACCTTTATTTTTAACACGATTGCTGAGTTTGTTCGTCAGCAGTTGCGTGATAAATACAGCTCGATGTAAGTGGGAGACACGACATGATAAAGCAGTGGTTTAAGTCAGGTTCTCCTTGGATATGGATGACAGGTGGTGCGGTTAGTATCAGTTTGATTTCCGTATTAGGGTTATTAGCCATGATCGCTTGGAAAGGATTAAGTTTCTTCTGGCCATCACAAGTTGTACAACTAGAGCTACAAGGCTCAGTTGTGCAGCAAACGGTAATCGGTGAAGTTTACGATCGTGAAATGGTGCCTAAATCGCGCCTTGAAGCAACCGGTGTTGATTTATCTGGTTTTGATAAAGAGCACCTAGAGCGCTTTTTGATTAAAACGGGTAACCGTGAATACGTTGATTTAGATTTTCGTTGGGTGCTTGAAACCGACATAAAATCAAACACCACACCTGCCGCTATTGCCGTATTTGAGCGTAGTAAAAACGGTAATTTTTATGGTTATGTAGAAAATGTAATAAAAGACGGCCAAGTCATTACTGAAAATAAAACTGCAGTACTTGAAGAGTTAGTTGAACGGGCTGTTGAATTAAACGATCAAGCACTTGATCTACAAAACGGCGACATTGGTCATATTAACTATCAGTTAGAGCGCCTACGCTTAAAAGAGAAGTCATATCTACTTGATGATGCTTTAACCGATGAGCGCGTCGCAGAACTTGCACAAGATCGCGCTGATTTAAGAGCTGAATACGGCGAGTTAGAAAAACAATTATTTGCACTGCGTAAACAAGCTCAGCGTGACCAAGTAACAGTAAAAGATATGCGTGGTGAAATCGTTACTTTACCGTTATACCAAGTACTTGATTTTTGGTTTCCAAATGACATGGGCTTTGTTGCAAAGTTAGGTCACTATTTTGTTCAGCTAGGTAAGTTTGTCGCCGATGATCCACGTGAAGCCAATACCGAAGGCGGCGTATTCCCTGCTATATTCGGTACTGTGTTTATGGTTATGCTAATGGCCGTGATTGTTACTCCATTTGGGGTTGTGGCAGCGATTTACTTACATGAATACGCCTCTAAAAATGCCGTGACTAAGATGATCCGTATTGCGGTGATCAACTTAGCCGGTGTGCCATCGATTGTTTATGGTGTATTTGGCTTAGGGTTTTTTGTTTATGTGTTAGGTGGCAGCTTAGATCAGTTATTCTACCCAGAGGCATCACCAAGCCCAGTATTTGGTACCCCAGGGGTAATGTGGTCAGCATTGACGTTGGCAATTTTAACATTACCGGTAGTGATTGTTTCAACCGAAGAAGGTTTATCACGTATTCCAAGTACGGTTCGTCATGGCTCTTTAGCGCTTGGCGCAACGCAAGCGGAAACGTTATGGCGTATTATAGTGCCAATGGCAAGTCCAGCGATTATGACAGGGTTAATATTAGCGGTTGCCCGTGCGGCAGGTGAAGTAGCGCCATTGATGTTAGTTGGTGTAGTTAAAATGGCACCGACACTACCGCTTGATGGTAACTTCCCGTATTTTCACTTAGATCGCAAATTCATGCACTTAGGCTTTCATATATACGACGTCGGTTTCCAAAGCCCGAATGTTGAAGCGGCTCGGCCGTTGGTTTATGCCACCGCATTCTTGCTGGTATCAGTGATTATTACCCTGAATATTACCGCAATCGGCATACGTAACCATTTACGTGAAAAGTTTAGATCGCTTGATCAATAATTAGTAAAGATTTTATAGGTAACAAACATGATTACAGTCGCTCCACAAGTAAACCAAGCAAACGGCAGTTTGAAATTGGATTTAGACAATTTAAGCACCGAGCAAACAGCACTCGAGATCAAAAACTTAGATCTTTACTATGGTGATAAACAAGCGCTTAGCTCAGTCAGTATGAGCATCCCTAAAGGGCAAGTAACCGCGTTTATCGGGCCATCTGGTTGTGGTAAATCAACATTACTACGCTGTATTAATCGCATGAACGATTTGGTTGATAGCTGTCGCATTGAAGGTGAAATATTACTTCACGGACAAAACATCTATGATAAAAGCGTTGATGTTGCAGCACTGCGCCGTAATGTTGGTATGGTGTTCCAGCGCCCGAATCCATTTCCTAAATCAATCTACGAAAATGTGGTTTATGGCCTACGCTTACAAGGCATCAAAGAAAAACGTAAATTAGATGAAGTCGTTGAGCAGTCATTACGTGGTGCGGCGTTATGGGATGAAGTAAAAGACCGTCTTCACGATAGTGCTTTTGGTTTATCTGGTGGTCAGCAGCAACGTTTAGTGATTGCCCGCTCTATTGCCATTGAACCAGAAGTGTTATTACTTGATGAACCAACATCAGCATTGGATCCTATTTCAACACTGGTAATTGAAGAACTAATTAACGATTTAAAAAATAAGTTTACCGTTGTTATTGTTACCCACAACATGCAACAAGCTGCGCGGGTTTCTGATCAAACGGCCTTTATGTACATGGGTGAATTAATCGAGTACTCAAATACCAATACATTATTTACAACTCCAGCGAAAAAGAAAACTGAAGATTATATTACCGGTCGTTACGGCTAGTGATCAGGCATACTATTTTCGGGTGGCGTGAACGATTTTGATAAGAAGGTAGACAATGGAACACAATATTAATAAGCATATTTCTGGCCGCTTTAATCAAGAGCTAGAAAACGTTCGTAATCATGTATTAAGTATGGGTGGTTTAGTTGAGCAGCAACTAAACAGCGCACTTGATGCAGTAAGTAATGGCGATGCTGAATTAGCCCGAAAAGTGCGGGAAAATGACTATAAAGTCAATGCCATGGAAGTGAACATTGATGAAGAATGTACCCGTATTATTGCGCGTCGTCAGCCGGCGGCCAGTGATTTACGCTTAGTGGTTGCGATCGCAAAAACCATTGCAGATTTAGAGCGTATTGGTGATGAAGCTGAGCGGATTGCTAAAGTCGCCCTCGATTCATTTACTAAAGATCAGCAAGATTTATTGGTTAATATTGAAAATATGGGTCGCCAAGTTTCTAAAATGCTGCATGATGTACTCGATGCTTTCGCGCGTATGGATGTGCAAAAAGCATTTGAAGTACATAAAGAAGATGCCAAGGTTGACCGCGAATACGAAGCAATTACTCGCCAAATTATGACCTATATGATGGAAGACCCGCGTTCAATTCCAAAAATTATGGATTTAGTTTGGTCGGTACGTTCATTGGAACGGATTGGCGATCGTTGCCAAAATATCTCTGAATATATTATTTACTTTGTTAATGGCAAAGATATTCGTCATACATCTCAAGAGGATATAGAAAAATCGTTATAGATTTTTTGATACCGCCTGGTTTTATTAAAGCGGCTAATTGCCGCTTTTCATGTTTTCGTTATAATTATAATGCTGTAGCGGCAGCTGTGATGTAATAAAAGCATTCACAATCGCGGTGAATGCTGTAAAATTCACGCCGCAAAGCATACTAATTTGATTTAAGGGTCAGTTATGCCTACAAACGCATTTTTAGGAGTATTCGCAAAATCTCCTATAAAGCCAATGGAAGATCACATCAAGAAGGTACATCAAGCAAGTAAAGCTTTGATCCCTTTTTTCAATCATGTATTTAAAGAAGAGTGGCAACAAGCAGAAGAGATTCGCTTGAACATTCGTACTTTAGAACGTGAAGCCGACGACATGAAAAGAAATATACGTTTACAACTGCCGCGTGGTTTATTCATGCCGGTAGAGCGTACAGATCTGCTCGAACTCGTCACCCAGCAAGACAAAATTGCTAATAAAGCAAAAGACATTGCTGGTCGTGTAATTGGTCGTGAGATGACCATACCAAAAGAAATTCAAGCTGATTTTCTAGCTTATGTGACTCGTTGTGTTGATGCCACTAAACAAGCATCAAATGCAATTAATGAGCTAGATGAGTTATTAGAGACTGGTTTTAAAGGTCGCGAGGTGACCTTAGTCGAAAAAATGCTCGTTGAATTGGATGCAATTGAACAAGACACGGATGATATGCAAATCATAATACGTCGCCAATTACGCGCCGTTGAAGATGGACTAAATCCAATTGATGTAATGTTTTTATACAAAATCATCGAATGGGTCGGCGAACTGGCAGATATTGCAGAGCGCGTAGGTTCACGTCTTGAGCTGATGTTAGCTCGTTAATTTACACTCAGTTCAATAACGAAAGATTAGGGTTACACAATGGATATCATTGCATCTTATGGCACGGTATTAATTTTAATTGCCGCAGCAGTCGGTTTTTTTATGGCTTATGGTATTGGCGCGAATGACGTTGCTAATGCGATGGGCACATCGGTAGGTTCCAAAGCATTAACCATTAAGCAAGCAATTTTTATTGCGATGATTTTTGAATTTGCAGGCGCCTACTTAGCTGGCGGTGAAGTAACATCGACAATTCGTAAAGGTATTATCGATTCAACACCATTTTTAGAGCTTCCTGAACTGATGGTATTGGGTATGATCTCGGCATTATTTGCAGCCGGTAGTTGGTTGTTAATCGCATCCTTCTTAGGTTGGCCGGTATCAACAACACACTCAATTATTGGTGCTATTATTGGTTTTGCATTAGTTGCGGTTGGCAGCGAAGCGATTCAATGGAATAGAGTGGCTGGCATTGTTGGGAGTTGGATCGTAACCCCTGCTATTTCAGGCTTTATCGCGTATTTGATCTTCATGAGTGCGCAAAAACTGATTTTTGATACCGATGCACCACTTAAAAATGCCAAACGTTTCGTACCTATTTATATGGGTTTAGCGGGCTTTATTATGTCTTTGGTTACGATCAAAAAAGGCTTAAAGCACATTGGCATTAATATCGGCGCTGTCGAAGGTTACTTATTAGCAATCGGTATTGCAGTGATTGTTGGTATTATTGGTAAAATCGTTATTTCTCGCTTAAAGATTGATCCAAAAGCGGATAAGAAAATGCAATTTAATAACGTTGAGAAAGTATTTGCTATCTTAATGGTATTAACTGCATGTTGTATGGCCTTTGCGCATGGTTCGAATGACGTGGCTAACGCCATTGGTCCACTAGCGGCAGTTGTAAACATTGTTGAAAACAATGGCGAAATAGCTAAACAAGCGACA
Organism: Pseudoalteromonas prydzensis; assembly: GCF_011050055.1. GTDB lineage: Bacteria > Pseudomonadota > Gammaproteobacteria > Enterobacterales > Alteromonadaceae > Pseudoalteromonas > Pseudoalteromonas prydzensis_A. Next base: position 46,127 of record NZ_DRGM01000173.1, read on the forward strand.
ATCGCATGGTGGATTTTACCACTAGGTGGTTTCGGTATTGTTGCTGGTCTTGCAATTTTAGGTAAGAAAGTAATCAAGACCATTGGTGAAGGCATTACGCATTTAACACCAAGTCGTGGTTTTGCTGCTGAATTAGCCGCAGCATCTACAGTTGTTATTGCATCAGGTACTGGTTTACCAATTTCTACCACGCAAACCTTAGTTGGCGCGGTGTTAGGGGTAGGTATGGCTCGTGGTATTGCTGCACTTAACATGGGTGTGATCAGAAACATTGTAGTTTCTTGGGTAATTACATTGCCAGTTGGCGCTGCCCTTGCTATTGTTATTTTCTACATACTGAGAACTGCCTTTGGAGTTTAAATCCAGCAGCTTTTGAGTATCACAGACTTTTAGCTTGAAAAGATCTCAACGCCCTTGGTGTTGGGGTCTTTTTATTTGTGGATAAAGAAAGTATGACGAACTTACCAAGTATTAAACAGCTGCAGTATTTATTGGCAGTTCATCAGCATCAGCATTTTGGCCGCGCAGCAAGTGCGTGTTTCATCGGGCAGTCAACACTCAGTAGTGCGATTCAAACCCTTGAAGAAACACTTGGTTGCCAACTCATCGAGCGTGAAAATCGCAGCTTGATGTTCACCGCCATCGGCGAAGAAGTGGTAGCACGGGCACGCAAAATTATTGACGATACGCTCAGCGTTAGAGAGCTGACCAAAAGCCATTTAACACCGCTAAGCGGTAAGCTCACACTCGGTGTTATTCCAACGATTGCTAGTTTTATTGCGGCACCTTTATATCACCTTTGTCAGCAGCAATTTGCTGATTTAGAGCTGGTTCTGGTAGAAGATACCAGCGATAGCTTGCTGGATAAGTTAGAGCATGGCCATATCGATATGGCATTATTGGCGTTACCTTACGACACCGATAAGTTCCATACTCAAGTGCTCGCACAAGATCATTTTTGTTTAGTGCATCATAAAGATTACTTACCTGCTAAGAACATCGAAGATTTTAACTTGTTACCGGAAGCCAGCGTGTTCTTATTAGAGCGAGAGCATTGTATGACGGGGCATGCGCTCAGTGCGTGCCACTTAAACCGTTCGAGTTGTATCAATCCATTTGAAGCAGCCAGTTTGCATACATTGCTGAGTATGGTTGAGCATCAGCTAGGAGTAACGTTTTTGCCGCAAATGGCAATTAACGCCGGTATTTTAGCGAACAAGGATATGCTGGCAACGCCATCGCAAAGTGACGCATACCGTGATATTGGTATTTTATGGCGCAAAACCACCGGACGCATTCGCGACTTTCGTTTATTTAGCCAAATGCTAGAGAGTTTTTTAAAACAGCAATGCCGGTTAACTTCGCAGGAATAGCTCATTAGCGTGAGCTTTTTCATTTATTTTAATTTATTTTCATCTTTTGCAAACTATCTTCCTCGCTCTATCGACTAACCTAATAAGTAATATAACTAAGCATCGAGAACCGTGTTTTTTCAATCACTAGAAACATTAATCGGCAAAGCACAGCAAGGAAATAAACGCGCCTGGCTTAAGCTGGTTCAACAGCATGAAAGCCAAGTTTATAACTATTGCTTGCGGATGCTCAGTAATCCTGATGATGCCATGGATTTAATGCAAGAAGTGTTTATCTCTGTGTATAAAAGTTTGCCAAGTTTTCGTGGTGAATCGAGTTTTAACACTTGGGTGTTCCAAATAGTACACCGTCGTAGCGTTGAGTATTATCGTCGTCGCAAGCATTTCCAGAGTCTTGATGAAGTGCCTGAACAGGCATGTGAGCACAGCGAGCTGGAGAGCAATCAGTTAGTGCAAGTTCAACATCAACAATTAACAACGATGTTAAATAACTTACCGTGGGAGCAACGTTTAGTGGTCGAGCTAAAGTTTTTTCAACATTGCACCTTTGAAGAGATTGCTGAGCAACTCGATATTTCCACAAACACCGCCAAGTCACGGTTATACAGTGCATTAGGTAAATTAAAAGTTCATTTGGAGGCCGTCGATGGCTAATTTAGAGGCACTTTTTGAGCAATGGTTAGAGGGTAACGTTTTGAGTGATGCGCAATTACAGCAGCTTGAAAATGACCCAGAATATCGTGCGTTGATGAGTCAGGCACAGGCTTGGCAGCAACATAGCAGCGAATATAAAACAGTACCAGTACCACAATGGGATCGTCAATCAACAATGCCACAGGTTGCGTCTGTGGGCGTATTTGGTATAGCCAGTGTGTGGGCTGTTGCAGCATCAGTCATGATTTGTGCGCTAGCCTTTTTAGTTATGCCGCAGCAACAGGCACCAGAATTACTGGATCAGGTCGCGAAACAAACGCAGCTATTAGAGTCACAACAAAAGCAAATTGATCAGCTGCAAAAAATTATCACGGCGCAAAATGAATTACAGCAGCAGCAAATGTATCAACTAGCTAAAGAGGCTATAACGACTGGGCGCGTTGAACGCCAAGAAGACCTTAATAGCTTAATTACCTATATCAAAACCCAGCGTGCTCAAGATCAAGCGTATCTGCGGATGCAGCTAAACGACTTAGCCGAACAAGTACAAGAGCAGCCAATGGCCGCGATTGCGAAAAACTAGGAGCAAAGAGCATGAATAAAAAACTTATCAGCAGCGTTATCATGGCGGTTATTGGTTGTGCCGCTGGCAATCTACAGGCAAAAACCCCTGCAGAATTGGCCGCTATCCAGCGTGAAGTCGGTATTATGGAAAACATTTTAAGCAGCGCCTTAAAGCAGGACACGGATAAAAAAATCCGCGCAATTTCAGCTAATTACTTTGTTGATCAAGGTGTGGTATTTGAGTTGGATGTGCGAGGCGCAAGCCGTTGGCAGACAATTTTTAGTCACGCGCCAAATGCGCCGTTGCCACCTTTACCCGATATTGATTTTTCAAATGTGAATGTTGAATTCATTAGTGATCATGTTGAAGTATTAAGTGAGCAAGCCGTTGAGTCATCAAGAGAAGCTTACCAACAAGCGATGGAAGTTATGCGTGAAGGTGCAGAGCGAGTGCGCGACATTGCTGAGCAAGAGCGTGATGTTAGCCGTGACTTACGTGATTTGGAGCGTGAAAAACGAGATTTAGAATTTGCTAGCCGCCATGATAATAGCGTCGAAGCCAAAGAGCTTGAACAACGTAAAAAAACACTCGAAAAAGAGATCGCTAAGCTTGAAAAGCAACAAACCACACTTACTAAACAGCAACAGCAATTACGCCAAGATATAAACGCAAAGCAAGCTGAGCGTGAAAAACAGCAAGCCGCAGAGCAGCAAAAGCTGCTCACACAGGTCAATCACAGTATTAGTTTAACGCTTTGTGACTATGGCAGCGGCTTGCGTAGTTTACCAAACGATGAGCATGTCAGTTTTGTACTCAAAGGCTTGGCTGATAAAAACAAAAGTTTGATCAAAGTATTCAATAAAGCCGATATCAAAAAGTGCGTAGTAGGCGACATTAAAGCCGGTGATTTAGCCCTTAAGGCAATTAGCTATCAATTTTGATTAACTGCGCTCAATTAACAACTATCCCTGACCAACAAAGCAGCCGTTTACAAAGGCTGCTTTTCATTATGTACTTCATATTCAAACTGTTTATTGAAAGGCGTAATATCGGGTAAGAACAATAAATACACCCACACCACTAAATTAAAATAGGGGATCAGTCCTAAGCAAGTAAATGTTGTTACCGGGTAGCCTTTACGTTCGGCATAACGGTAGCATTGGTAAGTTATCCCTAAGTTTACCACTAGTAATAGCACGATTAGTTGCGTCATAATTCACTCCATAAATTGACAATAATACTAATAACAACATGTTAGTTGTTCCGTAGTATGTTGTGGTCATTCGGTGATGTCATGTTATTTTTTGAAAATCATCATAATAGCAAGACATTGATCGGCCGATAGGCAAAGTATAGATGAGTTATCATAAGATGGAAGTAAAAAAACACGCTGAATGGTGTGAAAATGTAATCGTTTTAGCTAGGTGGTTGTTCGTAAAAAGTTTTGTTTTCAGAAATTTTTTGTAATTGATGTTTTATTTTTTCTACCGGCACTGGACGAGAAATAAAGTAGCCTTGGCCATAATCAACGCCAATTTCTTTCAGCGCTAAAAAAATCTCTTTGCTTTCCACATATTCAGCTACTGAGCGCTTATCCAGCGAGCGACTAATATCATTAATTGCTTTAACTAGCGCTAAATCAATAGGATCATTGAGCATATCGCGAACAAACGAGCCATCTATTTTAACGTGCTGCGCAGGTAGTTGCTTAAGATAATTAAAGGTACTAAAGCCAGTTCCAAAGTCATCAATTGAGAAGTGGCAGCCTAAGCGATTGAGTTTTTCAATCATTGTTCTTGTTGCCGCTAGATTATTAATACTGGCTGATTCGGTAATTTCAAAAATAACCCGAGTCGGCACGACCTGACATTTTTCAAGGGTGGATTCGATATGCGGTAATAAGCGTTCATCTAAAAACGATTGCGCCGAGAGGTTAATCGCTACTTGATTTAGTTCAGGATTGGCAGCGATGGCAGCTATTGCATTACTGATCACACATTGATCCATCAAATAAGTATCGTTTAATAATTCCAATGACGGAATAAATTGATTGGGGTAGATGAGTTCGCCGTCGAGTTTTAAGCGCAACAAAGCTTCAAAATAAGCAACGCCACCTTGTTTAAAGTCCCAAATTGGCTGGTAATGCAATTCAATTTGGTTTTGCTGCAGTGCTTGACGAATACTGTGTCCCCACTCTAAGCCAGCTTGCAAGGTGTTATGGTTAGCATCTTCTTTTGAGTAACAATGCACTAAATTACGGCCCAAGCTTTTTGCAACATATAAGGCAATATCGGCTTGTTTTAAACATTCACTCGGATCGTGGTTGGCGGCTGTTATTTGCGTTAAGCCAATTGAGCAGCTGATAGAATAAATTTGTTCTGCAGATTTAAACTGGTGACCTTCAATCGCCATACAAATGCTTTCTGCGATTAAGTGCGCATCAAGCAAATTCATATTTTTTAAGATCACGGCAAATTCGTCACCACCAATACGGCACACTAAATGTTCATTACTGATGTTGGCGGTAAATAGCTGCGCAACTTCTTTAAGAACAATATCGCCTTGTTGGTGGCCTTTACTGTCATTAATTATTTTAAAGTGATCAAGGTCAATATAAATTAAGGCATGCTCTATGTCGCCATAGGTGCGTTGTGATTGGCAAATTCGATTCAGTTGCTGATCAAAATAATAGCGATTATGTAAACCGGTTAAAGTGTCATGTAAGGCTAAATGGCGCAGTTGTAATTCAGCTTGTTTGCGCTCATGAATATTATCGATAGTGGCGGTAATCGTTGCAGCGTTACTACTGTTTTTGATCAACTGTAACCGACATTCAACCCAGATAGCGCGGCCATCTTTATGAATAATTTGCACTTCTACTTGCTGTTGCAAAGCGCCGCCTTGCAAAATACTGCTAATGGTATCAAGTAGCTTGTCTTTACAGTCATTAATACAAAAGTCAGAGAGTGCTTTGCTCAAGGTTTGTTTTATACCAAAACCACTGAGCGCCTCCCACGCAGGGTTGATAAAACGAATTCGGCCTTGTTGATCAAACTCAAGCACCACAGTATTAAGATGCAGCAATATCCGCTGATGGGCTGAAAACAGCTCTTTATAACGGTTCTGACTTTGACTTAGTTGTTCAACCTTTTGTGCAAATTCAGCATAACTGACCATAAAATCTTCGCGCCGCGCCGCATGGTCGCATACTTTGGTTAGCAATGAATGTTCGTAGGGCGCGCGAATGAAGTCCGTGACGCCAGAAAGTAACAGTTGCTCAGCATGGTTTGCATCTTTTGTATCAATAATAGTTACAATGGCTTGCTTTGGATTATGCTGTAAAATTTCTTCAACTAATTGGCTTGCAGCTCCCGCATACGCTGCGGTTGCATCAAGTAGCACAATGGCAAACTTTTGCTGTAAATAGATAGATAAGGCTTGTTTATTATTAGCAACATGGGTGCAGGCAAAGTTAAGCTGTAATTGTTCTGCTATTTTAGCCGCTTTAACGCTATCGGCTTCAAGCAGCAATAAGTCTAAACGACTGCTTTTTTCTAAATGCGTGGATAACACATTGGCTAACACTTGCGGCAGCATGTCTTGGCGTTCAAAAGGCAGCACCGCATCTATGCCATAACTACGTGCGGTTGTCTCTGCTATGCGCTCACAATAAATAGGGGGGGTGAGTACAATGGGGGTGTTTTTTGGGGTTTTTAATAGCCCTGAGCGGATCATGCGCGAGAACCGCCAACCGTCGATTTTACCAACATTGAGCCCAGTAATAATGACATCAACAGCTTGAGATTTTAGAATTTCGAGGGCTTGCTGGCTATCGGCTACTTCAAGAAACGTAAACACATTGAGTCGATTTAAGGTTGACTTAACTGCCTGACGCTCAGCGACACTGGCATTTAATATCAGCAAAGTTAGCTGCTTAGCCATTATGTCATACCTCTTTTCAACCCAGCTTTAATTCAGTTCAGTAGAATAATGCCATTTGTCCTGAACCACAAGAGAACATTGCAGGGTATTTTTATTAAAGCCGTTGGTTGAGCTAATAGCGCGATACAGTTAAACTTGGCGCGACTTTTTTGATCTGGATATATCCTATGCGCGTGGCTGATTTTAGCTTTGACCTACCTGATGAATTAATTGCTCGTTTTCCTAAGCAGGAGCGAACTAGCAGCCGTTTACTGACTTTAGATGGCCCAAGTGGCACTGTAGAGCATAAAATATTTAGCGATGTTCTTGATTTAGTAAATGAAAATGACTTGTTGGTATTTAACAATACTAAAGTGATCCCTGCGCGAATGTATGGCCAAAAAGCATCTGGCGGCAAACTTGAAGTACTGGTAGAGCGAGTGCTGGATGAGCATCGGGTGCTTGCCCATGTACGCGCCAGTAAATCGCCCAAACCAGGCACCACTATTATTCTCGAAGGCAAAGCAGAAGCGACTATGGTTGGCCGTCATGGCGAATTGTTTGAATTGGAATTTACAGCTGAGCAAAACGTGCTGGAGATTTTAAATGATATTGGCCATATGCCTTTACCGCCGTACATTGATCGCCCAGACACCGATGAAGACCGCAAACGTTATCAAACCGTATATGGTGAAAAACCAGGTGCGGTTGCAGCACCGACCGCAGGCCTGCATTTTGATGACTCGCTCATGGCGGCATTGAAAGCGAAAGGCGTAAACATGGCCTTTGTTACTTTGCATGTTGGCGCGGGGACATTTCAACCGGTGCGAGTAGATTCGGTTGATGATCATATAATGCACTCAGAGTACATTGAAGTACCCGATGATGTTGTGGCAGCTGTTGCAGCAACTAAAGCTAACGGCGGGCGAGTGATTGCGGTAGGCACGACGTCTGTTCGTTCATTAGAATCAGCGGCTAAAATACACGGCGGCCAATTAGCCAGCTACTTTGGCGATACTGATATCTTTATTTATCCGGGTTACCAATTTAATGTGGTTGATGCCATGGTGACTAATTTTCACTTATCGGAATCGACATTGATCATGCTGGTTAGCGCGTTTGCTGGGCAAGATAATATTATGAGTGCATACCAAACCGCAATTGCACAAAAATACCGCTTTTTTAGCTACGGCGATGCGATGTTCTTAACCCGCAAATAAGCACCGCAGCTGATTATTTTAAAGCCCAGCTTGATGTTGGGCTTTTTAGTTTTACTTTTTACACTTTTAATTATCGCTTTTAGCCCAATTAATAGTATTGCTGCGTTAACTAATGATAGAATCGAGCGGTTAAATTATAGCTTGTTGGACTGTTTTTCTGACATTTGAGGATGATATGAAGTTTGAATTAGACTGTACAGACGGTAAAGCCCGCCGCGGCCGCTTGATTTTTGATAGAGGCGTAGTCGAAACGCCAGCATTTATGCCAGTAGGTACTTACGGCACGGTTAAAGGCATGACCCCGGATGAAGTAAAAGACACTGGTGCGCATATTTGCTTAGGTAATACGTTTCACTTAATGTTACGCCCTGGTACTGAAATCATCAAACAGCATGGTGGTTTACATGGCTTTATGAACTGGGATCGCCCTATCCTGACTGATTCAGGCGGTTTCCAAGTTTTTAGTTTAGGTGCAATGCGGAAAATTTCTGAAGAAGGTGTGTTATTTAGTTCACCCGTAAACGGTGAAAAAATCATGCTATCGCCAGAAAAAGCGATGCAAGTGCAGCGCGATTTAGGCTCAGACATCGTAATGATTTTTGACGAATGTACGCCTTATCCAGCCACCGAAAAAGAAGCTAAAGAGTCAATGGAGTTATCACTGCGTTGGGCGAAACGTTCAAAAGAAGGCCATGGTGATAATCCATCCGCTTTATTTGGTATTATCCAAGGCGGTATGTACCCTGAGTTACGCGCGCAATCACAAGCCGGATTAGAAGAAATTGGTTTTGATGGTTATGCACTGGGTGGTTTATCTGTGGGTGAACCTAAGAATGAGATGATTAACATTCTTGATCACTGTGCGTATAAAATGCCAGAGCACAAACCGCGTTACCTGATGGGCGTAGGTAAACCAGAAGATTTAGTTGAGGCTGTTCGTCGCGGCATCGATATGTTTGACTGTGTAATGCCAACCCGCAATGCTCGTAATGGTCATTTATTTATAACCGGTGGCATTGTGAAAATCCGTAATGCAGTGCATAAAACAGACACTGGTCCACTGGATCCAGAGTGTGATTGCCATACTTGTAAGAATTATTCCCGTGCGTACCTACATCATCTTGATAAATGTAACGAAATTTTAGGTGCACGACTAAACACAATTCATAACTTACGTTATTATCAGCGTGTTATGGAAGGTTTGCGTAATGCGATCAGCGAAGGCAAGTTAGATGAATTCGTAAATGATTTTTATGCACGCCGCGGCCAAGCAGTGCCAGAGCTTGCAGATACCACAAATTAAATTTTAAAAATTAAAGAGGAAGTGTTATGAGTTTATTTATTTCAAACGCCCACGCAAGTGCGGCAGGTGCAGCTCCAGCCGGTGGTGGTTATGAGATGTTGATTATGCTAGCTATTTTTGGTCTAGTATTTTACTTCTTAATTTACCGCCCGCAAGCTAAGCGTGTAAAAGAGCATAAAGCGCTAATGAACGCGATGGCTAAAGGCGATGAAGTATTAACCCAAGGTGGTTTAGTGGGTAAAATTGCTAAAATCTCTGAAGATAAAGACTTCATCGTTATCTCACTTAACGATCAAGCTGAAGTAACTGTACAAAAATCAGCAGTGTCAGCAGTATTGCCAAAAGGCACAATGAAGTCGCTATAATAATAAAAATAAGGACGCCCACGTGTTAAACAAGTTTCCAGTATGGAAGTATTTACTTGTTCTAGCTGTGATTGCGATAGGTCTTTTATATGCCTCACCTAATTTGTATGGCCGTGATCCGGCCATACAAATTTCAGGTACTAAAGGAACCGATGCCGATCTCAGTGTCGTAGACAAAGTAAACGCGACCCTCAAAAAACACAACGTTACCGTTAAGTCAGTAATTTTAGAAAACGGCCAAGTGTTGATCCGTTTCAAAAACGTTGAAGAGCAACTTAAAGCGCAAGATTTATTGCGTGATTCATTGAACGACGATTACATCTCAGCCATTAACATGGCCCCGGCGCAACCTCATTGGTTAAAAGCCCTTGGTGGCAATCCAATGAAATTGGGCTTGGATTTAAGTGGCGGTGTTCACTTTACGATGGAAATCGACATGGTGACAGCGGTTGATAACGCGCTGGAGCAAATGGATCAAGATTACAAAAGTGACCTACGTGAAGAAAAACTGCGTTATCGTACCGTGCGTCGCGTAGCCGGCACTGAACGTCTTCGCGTTGAAATGCGTAACGAAGCAGATAAAGACGCCGCAGAGCGCTTCTTACAGTCACGTTACCCATTACACATCTTCATTGATGATAGCTCAAACGATAATGCATTTTATGCCAGCCTTAGTGACCAAAAGCTAAAGGAAATTCGTGACTATGCAATCAAGCAAAACGAAACCATTATTCGTAACCGTATCAACCAAATAGGTGTTGCTGAGCCGAACGTGCAGCGCCAAGGTGCTGAGCGTATTATCGTGCAACTACCTGGTGTGCAAGATACTGCCCGAGCGAAAGAGATCTTAGGTGCCACAGCTACCCTTGAGTTTCGTGAAGTAGACGAAAATGCAGATCCTTCAGCTGCGGCACAGGGGCGTATTCCTGCTGGCACAGAAATGATCATGAGCCGCGATGGTTATCCTGTGGTGCTGAAAAAACGCATCATTCTAGAAGGTAGCCATATTACTGGCGCGCAATCTGGAGCTGATGAATACCAACGCCCGCAAGTAAGTATTAGCCTTGATAGTAAAGGCGGCGCAAAAATGAATGCCTTTACTAAACGTGCGATTGGTAAGCGGATGGCTACTGTATTTATTGAATACAAGCCTTCAGGAAAAACAGACGCAAACGGTAAAGCATTGCCACCAATTAAAGTGGAAGAAGTAATCAACGTAGCAA
>NZ_DRGM01000174.1 GCF_011050055.1 Pseudoalteromonas prydzensis
CCCCCATGGGGCCAACTAGAAATATATTACGTTTCTCAGCCATATCTTTTAGTACAAACAAACTCTAAAATTTGAAATAAAACCCCGCCTAACGACCTGGCCCCAAAATTAAGGAGGGGATTATCTCAGTAATTGCGGGGGTATTTCAAGTCAATTAGCATAAAAAGCCATATAACGAGCAATTAATCTAAATAATCACCCGTTGGTTAACATAAAACCACTGTATTTTAATCAATTTGTATTTTTGGTGTCACAAAAATAAGTAATTCACGCTTTTCATTAAACTCACTTGTGGTTTTAAACAGTCTTCCTACGTAAGGAATGTCACCTAAAATTGGCACTTTACTCGTAGTATTAATGATCTGCTGCTGGAAAATACCACCGAGTACTACGGTTTGTCCATTCTCCACTAACACTTGTGTTTGAATCTCTTGGGTATCAATAGACACTGCTTCACCTGTTCCCGTTTGTACAGTATCACCACGTGTGTCTTGAGTAATAATTAAGTCTAGAATTACTTTATTATCAGGTGTGATATGAGGTGTTACTTCTAAGCTTAGTACCGCTTTTTTAAAGCTTACGGTAGTAGCACCACTTGAAGCTGACTCAGTGTAAGGAATTTCAGTACCTTGCTCTATTCGTGCTTTTTGCTGATTAGCCGCTATGATACGCGGGCTAGCAATAATTTCGCCTTTATTTTCTTCTTCAAGCGCACTTAGCTCTAAATCAATTAACGTACCGTTAGCCAATTTTGCTATATGCAAACCAATGCTGGCCGCAGGATTAGAAATTGGTAAATTTACATTTAATCGATCTGAAATGCTTGGCGCATTTGTAGTTGATGTTGCGTTATAAATACCTTCAGCGCCTTCAAGGGAGCCTGAAATACCAACACTACTACCTTGGTCACTAAAGCCCCATCGTACACCTAAGTCCTCAGTAACGTTATCGCGCACAGTTACCATCCGAGATTCGATTACAACCTGCTGTACTGGAATATCGAGTGTTTCTATCATCCGGCGAATGTTTTCTATACTCTTTACAGTATCTTTTACCAATAAAGTATTTGTACGCTGATCAACCGATACACTACCGCGGGCAGTTATAATACTGTTCCTATCTGTTTTTAATAAGTCAGCAAAATTTTCGGCTTTAGCGTAGTTTAATCGAATGTATTCACTATAGAGTGGTTCTAAGTCTTCAACTTGCTGTTTAGCTTTTAAATCTTTAGCTTCACGTGCTGCAAGCTCCTCTGCAGGCGCTACCATTAAAATAGAGCCATCCATGCGTTTATCTAGCCCTTTAATACGCAGTACTACGTCAAGCGCTTGATCCCACGGAACGCCATCTAAGCGCAGTGTTATATTACCGGTCACTGAATCACTGGTTACTAAGTTAAAATCGTTATAACCCGCAATAATTTGTAGTGCTGCTCGCACAGAGATATCTTGAAAATTTAAGGTCATAGGGCGACCTTGATACTCAACGCCACCATCTAAATAGGCGTTTTGCGTTTCATCTTTTTCTACCGTCAGCGTTAAAATATTATCTATTTGCTGGTACGTAAATGTAAACTGAGCGTTTGGCTCAATAACAACACGACTTAATCCGTCTTCTTTAAAAGTCTCGATATTACTTACAACAGTACCAAAATCTAATACATCTAATTCATAAAGTAGGTCATCTAAAATATCGGTGTGATGAAAGTCAGCATAAATTTTCCCGCCACTCTCATGAACTTCAATTGCAGCTTGAGTGTCTTGTAAAAATACGAGTACTTTCGCTTCGCCCTTTTCACCACGTCTAAAATCAATTGATTGGATACGGTTGATGTAATTTCCACTTACGTCACCTGAGTCCATCGCTACATTTTCATTTTCATTTTCATTTTCATTTTCAGATTCTGTAAGAGGATTATCAGACACGCGTATTGATACTAAGTTGTTATGAACTTCAGTTTCATAAATTTTTAATCTATCGAGGTTTACTGTTACCTTTAAACCACTGTTAGTTAAAACATTAGTAACACTGCTAATTCCAGCTTGATTAACTTCAACATCATTTAAACCAACCTCTAACTCTGCGGTATCAAAAAACATTTCGATTCGGGCTGGGCTATTAAACACCTGAACTTTTGGCTCAAGCGTTAACTCTTCATCAAAAACAAGCTGTAACTCAGTTTCGCCTTTAAGTAATGGATTATAACGAACATCATAAAGTAACGGCCCTGCAACGGCTGAATTTACAGTGACTAAAGCAACAGCAGCCAGTAATGTTCGTGAAATACGATGAAGCCAAAGTACATCCTTATGCATGCTATTTTTACCTTTTTTATTATTAATTTGCGCCATCTGTTGCCGCCTCTAACATTTCTAATTTAGTCAAGCGCTCTTTCCAACAGCCAGACCCATCAGGGATTAATTCCACTAACTCTATATAGTCGTTACTTACTGTTTTTACTTTGCCATCATAACTACCAAGGTAATTCCCTACCGTTACACGATGCAAAGTAGCGTCAGCTGCTGTTATTAATGCCCATATTTGTCCACTAGAACCAATTGTGCCTTTCATTGCTAAGTTATCTAGCGGGTATTTTTCTAACGGTTCGCGGCGACGCTCTTGATCAGGGTGCAAACAGTTTTTTACTTGTGTTAATTTATTTTGGATTATCTCAGGCTGAGGCGCTACAAACGGGCTACGTAGCTGACCAGCACTGTACTCAAATATTTCAAACTTTGTCAGCTCAGGAATTGATTCAACCTTTGGTGTTGTGCTTGCTTTTACCTGATCAATAAATTCTTTTTGCTCAGACGTATCATCATTACAACCACTCAAAACAAACACCATTACTACAGGTACTACGCGAAGGAGCTTCATTTTTTAACTCCTTCTTCATAACGATATGTTTTTGCGACAACACTAAATGTTAACTGTTTATCGCCCGATGATAAAATAGAAAAGTCATGTAAGCTTACAATTCGTGGTAACTGAGCTACTTTACCCACAAACTCACCAAACTCATGGTAGGTTCCTATCACTTCTATTTTAATCGGTAATTCAGTATAAAATTCTTTCTCGACTTCTGGTAACCAACCTATTTTTAAAAAAGTCAGACCACTTGTTGTGCCAACATACGACAAATCATCAAGTAAACCAGGGGTTTCGTTAGAGGTAGGTAAACGTTTTAATAATTGTGAAAACTTATCTTCCATTTCAATCATTTGTTGACGATAGATCTCAAGCTTACTCGCTACTGCGTATTTAGTACGATAAGTTGTGCGTAACTCGACCTCTTTCGCAACTGCACTGTGGTAACTATCAATTTCATCAGAAACTAACAGGCTATAACTAAAAAACAATACAAGTCCGGCAACAAACGTACAGCAAATTGCTTTAACTGCAATAGGCCAATCGCCAATGTTATCGAGCTCTATTTCATTCCAATCAATTTCACTCAGTGCTTTAAAATCAAGGCTCATCGCTAACCTCACCAATTTTATCAAATGGTTTTACATAAAATTCCATATTAAAATCACTAAGTAAACGCGAAGATTGATCGCCTGCAACAATGCCTTGCATTGAAGGATTCTCTAGTAAATATGAGCTTTGTACTTGGCGCAGCATTGTTGATAAACGGTTATTAGATTCACTGCGTCCCAATACATGAATTTGGCTACCTCGGCGCTCGAGTTTTGTTAAATAAACCCCACCCGGCACTATTTTGGCAACTTCATCCATTATTTGCGTACCCAAATTACGGCTGCTTTGTAATTCTTCAATGAGCCTCATACGCTGTTGTAAGTTTTCTTTTCTTTTATCTAAACTTCTAATTTCACTAATTTTTTTATCTAGCATGCTAATTTCTGAACTTAAATAGTTATTCTTTAAGTTTTGACCGTCTTTTAATGAACTATAAAAAGAGCTTAATAAGTACATACTCGCAAAACAAAGTATAACGACACCAATAAGTATAGTTACAAATTTCTTTTTCGATTCTTCGCGCTGCGATTCACGCCAAGGAAGTAGATTTATATGTGGCATGTTGAAAAGCTCCTTAATGCCAACCCTGTCGCAATTGCAAACTGCGTTTTGTGACGTTGCATTACATTACGATCTACTTTTGGAGAAATTTCCATATTTTCAAAAGGCTCAGCAACGACAGAGTGAATACCTAGTTCTTCAATGAGTAATCGGTCAATACCTTTAATCATCGATGTACCACCCGTTAATACAATATAATCGATTTGCTCTTTGCCACTGGTTGTTAAAAACATTTGCACCGCACGTCGCACTTGTTGAAGTAACGAAGTTTGAAAAGGGGCTAATACTTCAAAGGTGTAGTTTGGCGGTAAATCACCTGATGTTTTACCAATCTCAGCTTCATCAAAGCCTTTATTATAATAAGCAACGATACTATTTGTATATTGGTCACCACCAAAAACTTGGTCACGTGTATAAATTGTTTCCCCAGCTTGAACAACGCTCACAAGCATTAAAACCGCACCAATATCAACCACAGCCACGCATTTATTAAATGCGTCGCTAGGTAACTGTTGGTAATACACATCCATTGCACGACTTAATGCATAGCTTTCTACATCAACTATTTTAGCTTCTAAATTTGCTGCTTCTAAAGCGCCAACACGCGCTTCAACACTTTCAGTACGGGCAGCTGAAAGCAAAACATTCATTTTACTAGGATCGGCTTCATTCGTCGAAAGCTTCTCAAAGTCGAGGCTTACTTCATCAAGAGGATATGGAATTAAACTATCGGCTTCAATTTCAATTTGCGACTCAAGTTCAGCATCAGTTAACGATACATCCATGAAGATCACTTTTGTGATGACTGTTTGGCCAGAAACAGCCACTGCCGCAAATTTTAACGACTTTGGTAATTTTTTTCTTAATTTTGTAATTACGTTACCAATCGCTTCAATATCTTGGATTGTACGCTCACTCATAGCGCCTTTTGGCATCGGCTCAATTGCAAGTGCTTCAAGTCGAAATCCAGTTTCAATTTCACGTAAAAGCACAGCCTTAATAGAGTGCGATCCAATATCAATTCCTACCATCATTTGGGACGGTTTTTGAAATAGTTGACTTAGCATGTTTCAACTTGGCCTTTGTTTTAATAATAAACAAGTTATAATTTTTATATGAAAAAATATTATTCATTTTTTAATCAATATATACTAGCAGTCAAAACTCGCAATTGGGAGTCCATTTAGGGAAATATAAGTGATTTTATTAAAACGAACTTTACAATTTTTTATCATTTGTGTGTTAATTGGTCTGATTACTTTGATCAGTCTTTATTACTACGTTAAACCTGATATCCCCAGTGTGCAAGTTTTAAAAGACGTGCAATTACAAACTCCTATGCAAGTATTCACTAAAGATGGGCTTTTAATCAATCAATTTGGTGAAAAACGTCGTATTCCAGTGACTATTGATGAAATTCCTCAAACACTCATTAATGCATTTCTAGCGACAGAAGATAATCGATTTTACGATCATATAGGCATAGACCCTATTGGCATCGTACGTTCGGCTGTTGTTCTTATATCTACTGGCGAGAAAAAACAAGGTGCAAGTACTATTACTATGCAGCTTGCTCGTAATTTCTTTTTAACACGCGAAAAAGCATATATACGCAAAGTTAAAGAGATATTTATAGCGCTTCATATCGAAGATGTATTAACAAAAGACGAAATTTTAGAGCTTTATCTTAATAAAATAGAATTAGGTAATCGTGCTTTCGGTATTGGTGCAGCAGCGCAAGTTTATTACGGTAAAGAGCTAAAAGATTTAACGCTTGCACAAATGGCGATGATTGCAGGTTTACCTAAAGCACCTTCTGCATTAAACCCAATTCGTAACCCAACGCGTGCAAAAGCACGCCGAAATGTAGTTTTAGGCCGTTTACTTACCGAAGACTATATAACACAAGAGCAATATAACGAAGCAACTAGCCAACCTATTACAGCTTATTTTCACGGCGCAGAAATAAACTTATACGCACCGTATATCTCTGAAATGGTGCGTGCCGAAATGGTTTCGCGCTATGGGGTAGATAAAGCATACAACTCAGGTTTTAAAATTTTTACCTCAGTAGAATCAAAGGTTCAAAAAGCAGCGCAAAACGCACTTGTAAATAACTTACACAATTACGATATGCGTCATGGTTTCAGAGGTCCAACTGATATTTTATGGAATCCTGAAACACAACCAGCTTTAACTGAGCAACAAATACTCAATAAATTACAGAGCGTAAATGAATTAGGCACTTTAAAAGTTGCAGCAGTACTTAGTGTTAATGATAAAACAGCTACTGTATTACTTAAAAACGGTGAACAAACAACCCTCACTTGGGATAATTTAAAATGGGCGCGTAAGTATATTACTCGCTACCGCCAAAGCTTTGCTCCAAAAGCAGCTACCGACATTTTAACACCAGGTATGCAAATATGGGTACGTCAAAACGAAGATAGCAGCTTCTTATTAAGCCAAGTACCGGAAGCATCAAGCGCTATTGTCTCACTCGATCCACAAGACGGTAGAATAAAAGCCATTGTAGGGGGTTACAGCTTTGAGCAAAGCCAATACAATCGTGCGGTACAAGCTAAGCGTCAAGTGGGTTCTAATATAAAACCTTTTATATATTCAGCAGCACTTGAAAAGGGCTACACGCTTGCGTCTATATTAAACGATGCACCTATAAACCAATGGGATAAAAGCCAAGGCGTAGCATGGCGTCCTAAAAATAGCCCCGCTGTTTACAACGGTCCTATTCGAATTCGCCGTGCTTTAGCACAGTCTAAAAACGTTATTTCGGTGCGTTTACTGCGTGGTGTTGGATTACAACGTACAGCTGATCACTTACTAAAATTTGGCTTTAAAGACGCTGACATTAATCGCAGTGAATCATTAGCCCTTGGCAGTGCTTCCATTACTCCCCTTGAACTTGCCCGAGGCATGAGTACATTTGCCAATGGCGGTCACTTAATTGAACCTTACTTCATCTCAGAAATTCAAGATGCTTATGGCAATGTATTGTTTAAAGCAAACCCTGCTCTTGCCTGTGACGAAGAGCCTTTGCCAACACTCAATGCACTCTCAATCCATAATAGTGATGGTGAAGAGGAGCAAACTAAAAAATGTGCACCGAGAATTATTTCTAAGCAGAATGCATTTTTAATTGCCGATGCTATGAATAGTGCAATCTGGGGGGGGGGTAGCTGGGCTCATAAAACAGGTTGGAGTGGAACCGGTTGGCGAGCACAAGCACTAGACCGTCGCGATATTTCGGGTAAAACAGGCACAACTAATGACTCAGTAGATACCTGGTTTAGCGGTTTTAATAGTAATGTGATGACCTCAGTTTGGGTTGGCTTTGATAATCCGGGCAACGCTCTTGGTCGCTCTACATATAACAACAACCTAGATAGCAGCCAAATATCAGGTGCTGAATCGGGCGCTAAAACCGCGCAGCCAGCATGGGTTGAATTTATGAAAGCGGCACTAGAAGGCAAGCCCGAAGCTCCAATTGAGCCGCCTGAGGGACTTGTTTCTATTCGTATTGATTTAGCTACTGGTTTATTAAGCCATAAAAATGACTACACAAGTCGATTTGAATATTTTGAAAAAGGCACCGCACCTACAAAGTATGTGCTATCTCAGCCTAACGATATATTTGAAGAAGACACTAAAACAGAAGAAGAGCTATTTTAATAATATGTACGTAATACAAAAACGGCAGCTTATTTAAGCTGCCGTTTTTATTTAAACCAAAGGTTTATTTTAAGTTTTGAACAAGCCAATATAAATCAGAGTGCACACCCGCAGCGGTCACTTCCCTACCCGCTCCTGGCCCCTGAATCACTAATGCGTTATCGCTATACCATTTGCTATTAATGACAAAAATATTATCACCAGGAGTAAGGTTTGCTAACGCATCGCCATTAGGCACATACGCTATTCCCACTTTAGCGATTACTTCACCTTGTTTGATTTCTAACAAGCCCGTGTATCTAAGTACTGAATTTTTAGCTTTTGCTGTAGCTGCATGCTCTTCAATGAATGCATCTAGCTGTGTTTTTTTATTTAAAAAGTCATCCCAACTTCCCAGCGCAAGTTCATCAGGCATCAATGCCGATAAGCTAATATCGTCAAGTTCAAGCTCTACACCTAGCTCTCGAGCTAAAATAAGTAGTTTACGCTGCATATCTCGCCCAGATAAATCTTCGCGAGGGTCTGGCTCTGTGAATCCCATTTTCTGAGCTTCTAGTACCAACTCAGAAAATGGCCTAATTCCATCATATTTACTGCATAACCACGAAAGCGTGCCTGAGAAAACACCTTCTATACGTGTTATTTTATCGCCACTATTTTGCAAATCAGCCAAAGCAAAGTTAATAGGTAAGCCAGCGCCTACACTGGTGTTATATCGCCAATGTAAATTACGTTCTAAAATATTACTACGAAGTGCTTTATACCAAGTAGTAGATGCTGTTCCAGCGTATTTATTAGCACTAATTAAATGACAGTCTCTATCTACAAAGTCTGGATATAACAAGCTAAATTGTTCACTTGCGGTAATATCAATTAAAATTTTATGCTCGTAATCGAGCTCATTTATAGCATTCAGTAAATCTGCAGATTGATAGCTATTAGCCTCATGCTGCCATTGAGTTTTCCATTGCTGCGTATTAATACCACTTGCATTAAACAGCATTTTTTTAGAGCGAATTAGACCGACTAATTTAATACTAAAGTCATCCGATAAGCGCTCAAATTGTGCCGATAACTGTTTAATAAAAACGTCGCCAACGTTACCAAGCCCCGCAACTATAATTGCGATTTCTTGGCCTTTATTAATTAGCTTATCGTGTAAGGCACTTTGTATATCACTATCTATAAATTGATCGGTAAGCAATAAAGCATATCCAGTATCTTGATGGACAAAACGAGGTTTTATGCTGTGGAGTTTTAATAAGTCTAACGCTTGTAAGCTCAATGTATTAACGTCTTGCTCAGGCGCTACAATTGCGCAGCCATTTAAATTTGACTCGCTAATATTTGCTCTACCCGCAAAGTAATTAATAACCAGATAAGTTTGTGCTGCTGGCACTACCAGATACACTTCACCATTATGGTTAAAGTGATGAAGGCTATGCTGAATAAGCTGACTAACACTTGCAACCTCTCCTTCACTTAACCCTTCAACCATTAATAGGTCAACATTTTGCAACGTGGTTATAAAACGTTTTTTCTTCGCTGAACCTTCTTTTACTATATCGGTTGGGCTTGCTTGCACATCAAAACTACTGCGAACAGCTAGCTTAATATCTGTGTTTTTAAGTGGCGATAGTGTTTTTGCATGTAATACAGGATTACCTAAACGAGCCAATAAATTAGCTTGTCCACGGCAAATTTTGCCGTATTTAATCGCTTTTTGCACTTTACGTGGATCAGTACTAAACACTCCTTGCGTATCAGTCCAAATACATACCTGCTTAGCATTACAGTAATTTGCTAGTAGTGTTGCGCTGTAGTCACTACCATTTCGGCCAAGCGTTACAGTCTCACCATTGATATCTGCGGCTATAAACCCAGTAACAACATTTATTTTATTAGGAAAAATTAACTGCCCACATTTCTGCGCATTTTGCGCATGCATTAATTCACCATCATTCAAGGTAAAAAGAGTGCGGGCATCTTGAGCACATGCCTCAATATTTAGCTGCTGTAAATAAATGGCGAGTAAGCGTGCTGACCACAATTCGCCATGTGCAAGTAACGCAGCCTCTTTTAGCTGCTCAGCTTGAGCAAGTTCTGCAATATCACTAAGTTCGGTATTTAGTGTTTTAAGTGCACTTCGTTTTAAATCAGCTTCTAATAGCTGCTCTATTAAGTCTCTTTGGTGATTATTTAACTGTAGTAAAATATCAGCTACCGCTTGATTGTCTTGCTTTTGATAGCTTTGCCAAAGTAATACTAGCGTATCGGTTGTCTTACCCGCAGCCGATACCACCACACAGTCACCCGGTTGAGTATGTGTAATTATTATTTTTGCAACGCTTTGGTATCGCTCACTTGAGCTTAAACTCGAGCCACCAAATTTATGTATACAATTAACCATATTTATACCAATTCGCTTAATTAAGTAGTCTATTTTGAGTTTAGTTGTTCTCGGCAATTGCTCCTGCATTGCTCTACCTCCTGCATCCATGCAGTCGTATATCAGAAATTTTTAACGACGTTAGCGCCAGCTTTAATCCCTCAAATTGATTAGGTATTATTGCGGATTGGTATTGCTTACCAAAGCGCCGGACGGGCTGCACTTAATTTAACGTTACCAACAGAAGTGCCCGCACCTTTGCCTACACGGCCAACATTTTTATTTTGCCCTGGTTTTACAAGTTCAAACACTCGCTCAAAATCAGCAACTAAATCGTATATATCTTCAATACCTACCGAAATACGAATAAGCGTATCGCCCACACCCGCTTCTAAACGTGCTGTTGCGTCCATACCTGCGTGCGTCATCGTTGCAGGGTGACAAATTAAGTGCAGCCCGTCCGGCGCTTTGGTAAGC
>NZ_DRGM01000175.1 GCF_011050055.1 Pseudoalteromonas prydzensis
GTAGAGGATAACAGCGCAACAGAGCCTGAGCTTGGTGAAGCAGACATTGAGGCAGAGCCAGTTGCAGAAGAAGACGAACTTGATGTAGCTGACATCGACAGTCTTATCGATGAAGCTGCAGAGGATAACAGCGTAGCAGAGCCTGAGCTTGGTGGTGCAGACGTTGAGGCAGAGCCAGTTGCAGAAGACGACGAACTTGATGTAGCTGACATCGACAGTCTGATTGATGAAGCTGCAGATGAAAACAGCGCAGCAGAGCCTGAGCTTGGTGATGCAGACGTTGAGCCAGAGCCAGTTGCAGAAGACGATGAGTTTGATTTTGGTGATATTGATAGTTTATTAGAGCAACCCACCGATGAAAAGTCTGAGCCTGAAGCTGGCATAACGCCTATTGAAGCAGAGGATGAGTTTGATTTAGGTGATATTGAAAGCTTAACGGATGAAGCGCATAGCACGCAGCTCAATGAAGCTCTTTCTGATTCGATGGAAGAGTTATCGAATGTAGAAGATGAACTTGATGTTGAAGATGTTGAATCGATAGCATCTAGTTTAGTTGATGAATTAGAAGCTGGATCAGAGCTTGCAGACACAGATGATGATTTATTTGCACAAACGAGTGAAGAATCAAGCGATGAGCTGCTCGACGAAGACGATTTATTAGAAGAATATGACGATCCTTCACTAAAAAGCGTTGATGATTTACTTAATGAATTACAGCAAGAAGATGATTACGTAGAGCCACCGCAATGGTCTGAAGTTGATGAACTTGATGATCAAATTGAGGAAGTTGAAATAGACTTGGGAGATGATCCGCTTGCGGATGAATTTGATTTAGCGTTAGAAGATGAGCCGCTAAGTGCAGATCCTGTGACACCGAGTCTGGAACTTGATGACTATCCTGAGCTTGAACTCAATGATGTAGAAAGTGAGGATAACGAGCCACTCGATGATGAATCTAATGCCGACATACCCGAGCTACAACTTAGTCAAGCAGAACAAGATCTGGCTAATGCAATGGCTGCAGGGCAAGATTTAGATAGTTTAGAGCAAGATTTTGACGATGAATTATTAATTGAAGATGAGTTACTTGCTGAAGATGAACCATTAAGCGAAGCGCCGCAGCCTAACGATACTCTTACGACTAATGACGATGTTAAAGAAGCTGCGACGGACACTGCAGATGCAGCACCGTTAGATAATGAAAAGCACAGTGCTGATCAAGTAACAGGCGACGATGAAGATGATTTGGCTGTCGAACTTGACGATCCCTTTGAGCAACCGCCAGCGCTTGATAGTAACTTAGATGCACAGCAAAATGATTTATCAGACGATCAGCTTGATGATGACTTTATGGCTGATCTTACGCAAACAGATTTTGATGCGTTATTAAGTGAGTTGGCAGAACCTGAGCCGTTAGATATTGATGATAGTAGTGATTTCGACGTTGATTTTAATGCACTGCTTAGTGAAGATCTTGCGGAACTTGAAGCGTTCTCAGCAACCGATGATATAGGCTTGGCGGAGCAAGTAGATGAAGAAATAACTGCGCCTACAAACGAAGACGAGATCACAGAAGAATTTGTAGATATTGATGCATTGATTGAGCAAAGTGATGATGCAAGTTTAGATCATGAACCTTATGATGATGTGAATATGGATGTCGGTTTGAGTGAGTTTGACGCTTTGTTAGCGGGTGATAATCCAACCGATGTTGATTTAGAAAGTGGTGGTTTTTCAGCTAAACTCGATTTGGCCCGTGCTTACATAGAAATTGGTGATATGGACTCTGCGCTGGATGTTATTGAAGAGGTTATTGCCAATGGCCCTGAAGAAGTGCAAGAAGAAGCGCTAAGTTTAAAAGCTAAATTAGTTTAAATACACATTTTAAAAAAGGGCATAAACGCGCGTTTATGCCCTTTTTTATTTTAAACTTGTTAGCCTGAAGAAAGACCGCGGCGCTTATTTGTAATGAGTTACTTTTATTAGATTGGCATATAGCATAAAATGCCCGTCCTTTAGCACAGTAGGTAAAGCAGTAATTATGCGAGTAGCACTTGGAGTTGAATACAACGGCGCCCGTTACAGTGGTTGGCAACGTCAATCGCATGTAAATAGCGTACAACAAGAAGTAGAAACCGCGCTTTCGCGTATTTGTAATCACCCAGTAGAAATCGTTTGTGCGGGTCGCACTGATGCTGGAGTTCATGGTACTGGCCAGGTTGTGCATTTTGATACCCACGCTGAACGCGATATGGTTGCATTTACTATGGGTATGAACACCTTGTTACCGAAAGATATTGCTATACGCTACGCAAAACCTGTGAGTGAAACTTTTCATGCTCGCTTTAGTGCTACTGCAAGGCGTTATCGTTACGTTATTTATAATAACTCCTTTCGAGGGGCGATATTAAGTGAGGGAGTGACACATTTTCATCACCCACTTGATGAAACTAAAATGCAACAAGCATGTCAGTACTTAATTGGTGAACATGATTTTACGTCGTTTCGCGCATTGCATTGCCAAGCTAATACCGCGACCCGCACCATTCATCATTTATCTGTTGCGCGCCAAGGCAACTATGTGGTCATCGATATAAAAGCAAATGCATTCTTACACCATATGGTACGTAATATCACCGGTTGCTTAATGGATATCGGTTTGCATAAACAGCAACCTGTGTGGCTTAAAGAGTTACTTGATTTAAAAGAGCGCGCTAAAGCCAGTGCCACAGCGAAGGCGGCAGGGTTATATTTAGTGGATGTCGATTATCCTGAGCAGTTTGAAATACCAGCAACGCCACTAGGTCCTTTATTTTTAGCTGATACTGGGGTTTAATTGACGATAATTTGACCGTGTTGACGCAGGCATTTCACTACTAAGACCAGTTTTTTATACCGCCTGTGTGTAATTCATGTTTTAATTGAAAAAATTTGTCTGCCAATAATGATTTGGCAGGAACGCAGCAAAGCACAGAATAGTATTAAGAGAGTTGCAAATGAGTTGGTTAGAAAAAATCCTACCTAAAACAACAAAGTCTTCGGCTCGTAAAGAGATACCTGAAGGTGTTTGGGCAAAATGTACAGATTGTGATTCGATTTTATATAAAGCGGAATTAGAAAAATCACTCAATGTATGCCCTAAATGCAATCACCACATGCGTGTCAGTGGCCGTAAACGTCTTGAACATTTTTTGGATGATGGCGACCGCCAAGAACTTGGCACACAGCACGAACCAAAAGATATTTTAAAGTTTAAAGACTCGAAAAAATATTCAGACCGTATCGCCGCCGCACAAAAATCAAGTGGCGAAAAAGACGCGTTAGTCGCGATGAAAGGGCGCTTAAAAGGCATTCCTGTTGCAGCAGTCGCATTTGAATTCTCATTTATGGGTGGTTCAATGGCATCGGTTGTTGGTGCGCGTTTTGTTGATGCTGTTGATCAGTGTTTGGAACATAATATGCCGCTAATTTGCTTTTCAGCGTCAGGTGGTGCACGTATGCAAGAAGCGCTTATGTCGCTGATGCAAATGGCTAAAACCAGTGCTGCACTTGCGAAAATGAGTGAGAAAGGTTTACCGTTTATTTCAGTAATGACCGATCCAACGATGGGCGGTGTATCAGCATCATTAGCCATGCTTGGCGATATCAATGTTGCAGAGCCAAAAGCCTTAATCGGTTTTGCGGGTCCTCGTGTTATTGAACAAACTGTGCGCGAGACCTTACCTGAAGGCTTCCAGCGCAGTGAATTCTTGTTAGAGCATGGTGCCATCGATATGATCATCGACCGCCGTGAAATGCGTGACACACTTGCACGTATACTCGCTAAATTTATGAACTTGCCTTCTACGGAACAAGAGCATAGAGTAGCGTAAATTTCAGCTTTACTGATCACACGCTATGACAAAAAACATTCCTAGCCAATCATCTAGTCTTGATGATTGGCTTTGTTATTTAGAAAGTGTTCACCCAGCAAATATTGCCATGGGGTTAGAACGCGTTGCTAAAGTTGCCAATACCATTGGTTTACTCGACACACCAAGTAAAATAATTCTCATTGCTGGCACCAACGGCAAAGGCACCACTGCCCGCTGTTTAGAAGCACTGCTGCTTGCCCAAGGTTATTCGGTTGGTACTTATGCATCTCCTCATTTAATTCAGTATAACGAACGCGTACGCATAAATGGCGCAGAGCTTGATGATCAATTTCATGTTGATGCGTTTGCCTTGCTCGAGCAGGGCCGTGGTGACACGCCGCTGACGTATTTTGAATATGGCACCTTAGGCGCACTGGCTATTTTTAAACGCCATAGCGTTGATTATGTGCTGTTAGAAGTGGGACTGGGCGGGCGCTACGATGCCACCAATATTGTTACTCCATTTGCCAGTGTGATCACCACTATCGATTTAGATCATAAAGAGTACCTTGGTGATACGCGGGAGCTTGTGGGTTATGATAAAGCAGGAATTTTCCGTACTGGCACCCCTGCTATTGTCGGCGATTTAAACATACCACACACAGTGACCGACTACGGTCATGAAATTAACGCGGTGATGCATTTATCTGGGCGAGATTTTATATTTAAAGAGCATGCGCAGAGTTTTAGTTGGCAGTATCAAGCTCATCACTTTGAGTTTGCTAAACCATCCATCCCATGCCAAAACGCGGCGACAGCGCTGACTACATTGGCGGTGCTAAACTTATTACCGAGTGAAGCAGTGATCCGCGATTGTTTAACTAATTTAGTGGTTGAAGGGCGCTTTCAGCAACTAAGCAGTGAGCCTATGGTCTATACTGATGTGGCGCATAATCCTGAATCGGCACGCTATTTAGCTAAAAAGTTAGCTCACCTGCAAGATCAAGGCTTTAAAGTTCATGCGTTAGTCGCTATGCTGGCTGACAAAGACAAAGTTGCGGTATTAAATGAAGTAAACTCGGTAGTTGATACATGGCATTTAGCTGGACTAAATTGCTTTCGTGGCGATAAAGTAGAGAACTTAGCTAAATCGATGAATAATGTGCAAACGCATGCGCCGATTGAGCAATATCAAAGTGTTGATGATGCGTTAGATACGGTGTTGCCACAGCTAGATGAGAAATCGATATTGATTGTATTTGGCTCCTTTTTTACCGTAGCAGCTGCCATTAATTATTGGAAAAAATAGAGAGGAATCTGGTGAACTCAGGCTTTATAAATCGTTTAGTCGGCACAACTATTGTGGTGATTGCAGCTATCGTGTTTATTCCTAACATTCTTGATGGCGAAAAAGTACATTACAAAGAAGGCTTTAAAGCCATTCCTGAACGTCCTGAGTTCAAAACTATCGATCTCCAAGACGCGATAGATGATCAAGTGGCCAACGCTCAGCAGCCAAAAGCAGAAGCTGAGGAAGATATATCAGCAGATGACGAACTGCTCACCAGTGCTGCTGAAATAGTTGTAGAAACAACGCCCGCAGAGCAGAAAATTGTTGAAGCATCAACTAATCAAGCAGCTGCCACAGCAAAACCTCAAGCTGCTGAAAAGCAACCAGAACCAGTACGTAAGCCGGAAGAAAATTTATCGAAAATGGCGTATGTTATTCAGCTGGGTAGCTTTTCACACGCCGCTAACGTTAAATCGTTACAAGCGAAACTCAGTGATAAAGGTTTTAAAACCTTTACTCGTCCAGTTAAAACACCCAATGGCACTTTAACCAAAGTTTTTGTGGGTCCGTCGCTTAATAAGGCGGAGCTTGAGAGCAAACTCCCTGAATTAAAAGCGCTTACTAAACTCAATGGTAAAGTTACCCAATTTGAAGTAACAAAATGATCTGGCATTTAGTGTCGACCTCTTATAGAATGCGCCCCAAATTAACGACTAGTTGGTTCATATGATCTGGGTTGATTACGCCATACTTGGCATTATTGCACTGTCTACTATTATCGGTTTAATTCGTGGCTTTATAAAAGAAGCAATGTCTTTGGCCGTGTGGGCTGGCGCATTTATCATCTCTAGTTTATTTTACCAATATTTAGCTTCCTTCCTAACCAGTATTTCTGAACCCCTTTTAAGAAATGCAGCGGCCATTGCCATATTATTCTTTGCGACGCTATTGTTAGGCGGATTGTTAAACTACCTGCTGGGTGAGCTGGTACATCGTACTGGTTTATCTGGCACTGACCGTGTCTTTGGCATTGTCTTTGGTGCACTTCGTGGCGTGTTGGTCGTGAGCGCGTTACTCTTCTTTCTTGATGCTTTTACTGGTGCACCCAATACGCACTGGTGGGGCAACTCTATTTTGATCCCAGAATTTGGCTTTGTTGTTGAGTGGTTTTTTTCATACCTCGAAAACAATTCAAGCTTTTTAAATTCGGTCAACCGTTAATCGGCGAGGAAAAATTTCATGTGTGGTATCGTTGGAATAGTCGGAACATCTCCTGTAAACCAGGCGATTTATGATGGCTTAACTGTTTTGCAACACCGTGGCCAAGATGCTGCGGGCATCATTACCATTGAAAACAACACCTTTAGTTTACGTAAAGCGAATGGCTTAGTGAAAGATGTATTTCACACCCGCCATATGAAGCGCTTACAAGGCACTATTGGTATCGGTCATGTACGCTATCCGACCGCTGGTTCATCTAGCTCGTCAGAAGCACAGCCGTTTTATGTTAACTCACCGTTCGGTATTGCTTTAGCACACAATGGTAACTTAACCAATGCAGAAGCGCTTAAGCAGCAATTATTCTGTGAAGCACGTCGCCATGTTAACACAACCTCTGATTCAGAGATTTTACTTAACGTTTTAGCGCATGAATTCAGCAAACCAAACAAGCTAAAGCTTGACCCTGAAGATATTTTTAACGGCATTACTGAAGTTATAAATAAAGTTCAAGGCGGCTATGCCACCATTGCGATGGTTATTGGCCATGGTATTGTTGCGTTTCGCGATCCTAACGGCATTCGTCCATTAGTATTTGGTAAGCGTGAAACAGCGCATGGTACTGAATATATGTTTGCCTCTGAAAGCGTTGCACTAAAAACCGACGGTTTTGAGTTTGTCCGTGATGTAGCCCCTGGTGAAGCAATTTACGTGACTGAAGCAGGCGAGTTCTTCTCGCAAACATGTGCAGATAAAGCCTCTTACTCACCGTGCATTTTTGAGTTTGTGTATTTTGCGCGTCCTGATTCAAATATTGACCGCATGTCTGTTTACGCCACACGCGTTAATATGGGTACTAAATTAGGCGAAAAAATTGCTCGTGAATGGGCTGATAAAGACATTGATGTGGTTATTCCAATCCCTGAAACATCCTGTGATGTAGCACTGGAAATTGCCCGTGTACTTGATTTACCGTACCGCCAAGGCTTTGTTAAAAACCGTTATATTGGCCGTACGTTTATCATGCCTGGCCAAGAAATGCGTAAAAAGTCAGTGCGTCAAAAGCTTAATGCGATTGACCGCGAGTTTAAGGGTAAAAACGTATTGTTAGTGGATGATTCAATTGTCCGTGGTACTACATCTGCTCAAATCGTTGAAATGGCACGTGAATCAGGCGCTAAAAACGTTTATTTTGCCTCTGCGGCACCAGAAATTCGCTTTCCGAATGTGTATGGTATCGATATGCCATCAGCTGCTGAATTAATTGCTCATGGTCGTGAAGTTGAAGACATTAATACAAGTATTGGTGCCGATGGTTTGATCTTCCAGTCATTGCCTGACTTGATTGCTGCAGTATCACAAGAAAATCCAGAGATCACGCGATTTGAAACGTCAGTATTTGATGGCCAATATATTACTGGCGGAATTGACCAAGATTATTTAAATCGTATCGAACAACTACGTAATGACTCAGCAAAAAGCAGCCGTGAAAGTGCCATGTCTTCTGGTTTAGAGTTACATAACCAAGAAGAAAACGGCTCAGATTAACAGACTAGTTTAATTCTGTAGAGATAAAAAAAGGAGCTAAATTAAGCTCCTTTTTTGTGAAGGAAAGAAAATAATAACACTACTTTTTACTATATTTTACAGCTGCTAACGTGGAACTAGAAATTATGTAAAGCTAGGACTTACGATACCATTGGTCCATAATATGGCGGTGACAGCTAAAATAATCACCAATAAAATCAATCCACAGGTCACTACTGAGCTTGCATAAATAAAGCCGCGCTCCTGTGGTATATGCATTAAAATTGGCACTCCGGTATATAGTAAATAAACTGAATAGGCTAAGGCAACCATACCTGCACAGACTACAAACCATAACTCTGGCCAAAATGCTGCTAATGCAGACATAAACACGGGTGTTGAAGTATAGGCGGCAAGCTCTAAGGTTTGGGTAAATGTAGGCTTTGCACCAAAAGTGACCGCCATCCAATGCGCTAAATAAGCCAGTGCAAATACACCAACAATGAGAGCTGCATACATAGCTGCTGCAATCAATATTGCACTATCGTGAGTTAAAAATACTGGATTACCAGCGCCAATACTCCAGCCTAAATAAACTGAAGAATAGTAGCCCATAACAGCAGGAAATAACGCTATCAGTAAGATATGCGAAAGACTATAGGTTAAACTTTCGTGACGGTTATCTATTGTTTGCCACTCTTCGAGTGGGTGAGCATAAATGCCCCATAAATGGTTTAGTATCATAATGTGTGCCCCATAAAAAGGAAGTAAACGCTGTTTTATTTTTATACAGCTTGCATTAAGTTATGGTTCAGTAATGGGGGCTTGTCAAGCAATCGTAATTTGAAAAATATTACTTACAGCGACACTAAAACATGGCTTGGTTTTATTCTCTCGATGGTTTCGTGGTAAAATAATTGCTCGATGAATTTAACTTTAAATGAGCAGTCTAACCCGTGTCATACAGCCAACTTTTACAACCAATCAATGAGTTTCTGACATGTGAAACACCTCAAGCATGGATTGATGAAGCCGTTAAAACAGAAAACCTCGCGGTTATTTTAATTGATCATCTTATTTGTGAGCTTAAAGCCGCGCAGTCGGCAATGTTTTTAATTCGTAAATACGCGGTTGATAAAGACAGTAGCGATGCCTTGCTTGAGTGGCTAAAACCGTTTGAAGCACTGATTTACAAACGTGAAGGCAATTGGCGCGATCTTGCGGCGAAAAATAAACTGACTAAAGCAGTGATCCCAAAATCCGACTCAGCTTATGGACAAGATTTGGTTGATAAAATGGTGATGCTGATCAAAGAAGAGCTGCACCACTTTTATCAAGTATTAGAAATTATGGATGAGTACGGTGTTGAGTATCAAAGTATTACGCCATGTCGCTATGCAAAGGGTATGCTCAGACATGTAAAAACCTTTGAGCCTGATGCCTTAGTAGATAAACTCATAGTGGGTGCTTACATCGAAGCACGCTCGTGTGAGCGTTTTGCCGCGCTTGCTCCGCATGTTGATAAGCGCTTAGGGGATTTTTATATTTCTTTATTGCGCTCTGAAGCACGCCACTATCAAGATTACTTAACCTTGGCTCAAGACATTGCCGATTTTGATATTAGTGAACGGGTTAAAGAGTTTGGTGAAATTGAAGCACAGCTAATTACATCTTTTGATGACGATTTTAAGTTCCACAGTGGCATGCCGATAAATAAAAGTGCTTAACCAGTATAGTGATCCGCTACAGCTTTATTAAACGATGCTGTAGCAGCTATATTACTATTAAAAGTGTTTTTAAATTAGACACATCAAAAACTCTCTCCTAATATTTAAAGTAAGTTAAATTTTGCCTTATCAGTTATTTTATTGCTTAGCGATCCATTGTAAATGGACGTTGTTCTACTTGAAAAATTACTAACGCTGTTAGCGCTTTATTTAGCCCGCTAGAATGGTTAAGTATTTAAGTCGATTGGTATTCTAACTATTACTATTTTAGTGAGCATATATGGTTGAAAAAGAAGGGGTAATTGTATTTTCTGCTGAGGAAAAGTTAGCAAATAACGATCTTAAAGTATGGAAAATTTTAACCGTTGAGGATGATCTCGATTATCAACACGCATTAGTTAATAGCTTAAAAGGATTAAAGGCCAATGAGGGCTACAAGTATCAGCTATTTACAGCTAACTCAGTACTTGAAGCTGCCCTTACCTTAAGTATGCACCCAGATATAGCCCTTATTTTTATTGATGTGGTTATGGAAGAGGATGACTCAGGGCTGCGCTTAGTCAATACCATTAGAGAAGTGATTGGTAACGCAGAAATGCGTATAGTACTTTTAACTGGGCAGTCTGGCTTTGCTCCCGGAATCGATGTCATGAAAATGCTTGATATTGATGAGTGCTGGAATAAGTCTGATATTTCAGCGCAACAGCTTGAATCAATCGTTAATAATAATATGCGAACCTGGCAATATATTTCGCAAATAAAAGCCGCTAAACAAGGATTGCAACTTGTGCTTGATGCATCAAGGAGCATTAATAGCAAACATGATATGGGCTCATACTCTGCTGCCGTGTTGCAGGAATTAAGTAATATTTTAAAAATATCGGAAGGAGGCGGGATCCTTTGCTCCAGCAACCTTGATAAAGGCTCTGATGCAGTGATTCTAACGACTAACGGTTGCTTTAATTGTATAAAAGGGCAAAAAGTAGATAGCAACTTACTGGCCGATATGTACGACGACTTCCAGCTAGCCATCAAAGAAAAGCGTCATGTATTTGCAAAGCAGCATAGCATCTTTTTTTTTGAAGCAACCATAGTTGAAGGCATTGACTATATTACTCTTGTAAAATCAGACAACCCTATTAGTGAAGGAAACGAGTATTTATTAAAGGTATTTAGTGAAAATGTGAGTAGCGGGTTTGCTAATATTTCATTATTAAATAGGTTAACGGAGCTTGCCTATACCGATGTTTCATTAAACTTACAAAATAGAAACTGGTTAACTCGTGAAATTAAAAATATGAACGTGTATGAGCAATCAAAGATGCGTTTGATTATTTTTGATATTTATCAGTTTGATGAAAAAGCATTTACCTTTGGTTATGATTTTTGTAAAAAAATTATAAAACTCGTACATAAAAGTATTGTGGATGTTTTTTCGATACATGACCCCAGAGTCGCGATTATTAGTAATCGTAGCTTTGGTATGCTGATCAACATTGACTTTGATATTGCTGATGACATTACCCGTTTTCATAATAAGCAAAAGTACGAAATTGAAAATGTTAAGCAATTTATTGACGTGAGAGTGTTGGAGCTGAAACTTAACTGTGCATTAAATATTACTCCCGAAAAAATAATTAGCCTAGCTGAATCAAGCTTAAATTACATGCAAGTAACTCAAGCGAAGTATATTTTACATACAGATGAGAAAACAATTGCAATAACAAGACGTTATGAGTTTATGGCGCGTTTGAGAACGGCTATTAGTACTAAAGAGCTACGGATTGCATTGCAGCCTAAAATGTCTTTGAAAACGTTGCGACCAGTTGGTTTTGAAGCGCTTGCAAGATGGCAGTTAGCTGATGGCAGTTTTGTTGATCCTGAGGAATTTATAGAGCTTGCAGAAACTGCAGGTTTAATTAATGAACTAGATAATGTTATTTTTGAAAAAATACTTCAAACCATTAATCAACTTAAATGCCGCGGCATAAATTTACCTATTGCGTTTAACGCGTCATCTTATGACTTGATAGAGCCTTCTTACTTTGAGTCTATCAAGAGCCGGATTGAGGAATATAATGTATCTGCCTCTATGCTGGAACTTGAAGTGACAGAAACCCAAGCGATCAGTAACTATAATTTTATTAAAGAGGCTTTATTACGGTTTATGGACTTGGGTATTAAAGTGAGTATTGATGACTTTGGTACGGGTTATTCGTCGTTAGCGCATATTAATCAAATACCGTCGAATGCGATAAAAATTGATCGCTATTTTGTCAGCAACCTTGAGCATAATTTAAATAATCAGTATATGATCAAAATGATCATTAGTCTGGCAAAGCAATTTGATTTTACAATTGTAGCCGAGGGTGTTGAAAACGAGTTTGAGGTGCAATGGTTAAAACAAGCTGGTTGTGAAATGGCTCAAGGTTATTTTTTTTCAAAACCACTATTTTATGATGATTTACTGATCTGGTTAGCACAGTTTGATAATGTAAATGATTAAAAAATAAATTATTTACAGCGATGGCAAAAGCGTGCATATAAAGTCGCGGTTTCTTAACGTTTTAAAAATTGCAGGTATTGTTCAATGCTAGTCTCTGAGAAGCCATGACGCAGAAGGACTTGCGCGGCTTCACCATTATTAATAATGGTATTTAAACCGTTTTCTAATTGTATTAATTGTTGCTCGCTATGCGCTGCAGATTTGGCAAAAATAATATATAGGTGATGGGATCCTAAATGAGGAGAAATATATACGATTGCCTGTCCTGCTTGCAATTGTGGATGATTGTTTAACCAGTACTCACCAACTTGTTTGGTGCCAGCGACTAAATCAACGCGGCCAAGCTGTAACACGTATAAGCTACTGATCAAGTCATCAGTAACTGTAATGGCTAAATTGTGCTCACTACTAAACCCATCGCTAACTATATAATTACTGCCTTTACTTATGCTGTATGGCTGCAATGAAGTTAAATTACCATCGTAATTTATTTGGCTACTTTTTCGTTTAAATAATCCCGTAAATGAATTGGCTAGCGGTCGTGAGTAGTGGAATATTTTTTCTCGCTCGGCGCTAAAATAAGCCCCTAAAAGAGCTGTTCGCTTATTTTTTTCAAGTAACCTTATTGCGCGAGCCCAAGTTGTAAACTCAATAGTGGCTTCAATATCTTGGCTTGCTAATGCGCTAACAACAATGTCAGCTAACCAACCTTGTTGTGGCAGCTGATCAGAAAAATAGGGAGGGAAGGGCTCAGTTACAAAAAGCCATTTATCTTGGCTGTATGTCTGGCTTACGTAAAGTAAAAAAATAACAATAAGAGATAATTTAAGCATTGCGATCAGTACTAAAAAATGATCAATATTATAAGCGTAGACAACATTTTATATTTGTGCGAATGGCTCACTTACTAGTTCTTGTGTCTGCGCGGTAACCACTAAATAAGAACCTTGCGTATACCAATCACCCAACACTGTGCGAGTAAGTGTTTGCTTACCTACTTGATATTGATGCACGTTAGGGCGATGAGTATGACCATGGATCATATTTTGCACTTGGTGTTTGGCAAAAACATCAAGCACCGCCTGCTCGGTAACATCTAATATTTCAAGTGCTTTACCAGTTTGATTTTGTTTTGATTTCTCACGGGCGTTTTGCGCCACTTTGCGACGATACCATAACGGCATTGCAAGCATTAATCTTGGCCACCACCAACTGCGGCCTTTTTTACGAAACTTTTGGTATTCAATATCTTGTGTGCACATTTCATCGCCATGCAAGATGACGGTAGGAGTGCCATATAAGTCAATTACTAGCTGTTCAGGTAATAAAACCATTCCTGCTTGTTTGGCGTATTTATCGCGCATAATGAAATCACGATTGCCATGCACAAAATATACTGGAGTGCCATTATCACTAACTACTTTTAAATGCTTTGCAACTTCAGTTGAAAGTGCAGTTACATAATCATCACCTACCCATACTTCAAAAAAATCACCGAGTATATATAGCGCGTCTACATCCTTATTAATAATATGGGTGTCTAAAAACTGATAAAAAGCTGCACTGATATCCGGGCGATTTTCACTTAAATGGAGGTCGGCAATAAAGTAGGTTTGGCGAGTCATAGGAGGTCTTTTAAAAAATAAATAAGGCGGGTATATACGCATAGCATAAATACCCGCTCAAACGCCACGTTACGTGGGTAAGCGTGCTATTAGTTTACAGTTACGCTTGTGATGATAACGTCATCAAGTGGTACGTCTTGATGAAAGCCGGTGCTACCTGTAGCAACGGCTTTAATTTTTTCTACTACGTCCATGCCTTCAACAACTTCAGCAAATACACAGTAACCCCAGCCTTGAGATGTTTCGCTGCTGAAGTTTAAAAAGTCATTGTTATTCACGTTAATGAAAAACTGCGCGGTTGCTGAATGTGGATCAGGAGTACGTGCCATAGCAAGTGTACCAATCTTATTAGAAAGGCCATTGTTTGCTTCATTTTGAATAGGATCATGCACTTCTTTTTGAATCATACCAGGCTCAAAACCACCGCCTTGTACCATGAAACCATCAATCACACGGTGAAAAATAGTGCCGTCGTAAAAGC
This sequence comes from Pseudoalteromonas prydzensis, assembly GCF_011050055.1. Classification (GTDB taxonomy): domain Bacteria; phylum Pseudomonadota; class Gammaproteobacteria; order Enterobacterales; family Alteromonadaceae; genus Pseudoalteromonas; species Pseudoalteromonas prydzensis_A. The sequence goes on from NZ_DRGM01000175.1 coordinate 14,230, forward strand.
CTGCGTTTGCATACTGTAAAAAGTTTTTAACTGTGTTTGGCGCATCTTCTTTGTGCATGTTAATGGTGATATCACCAAAATTTGTGTGTAGAACAACCATGTGGTTTCCTATTAGCTGATTTATTTGCCGCTATTTTATCTTAGTTAGCTAAGATTAACAAAGTGCTTATTCAATTGATAAAGCGCTAGAGCAGGGGCTTTTCAAGTGTTAACATAGCGATTCAAGTAAATAGTCAAGGACTTAAAATAAATGGTAAATATATACAACACACTCACGCGTCAAAAAGAGCAATTTAAACCTATGGTCGACGGCAAGATCGACATGTATGTGTGTGGTATCACCATTTATGATTATTGTCACATTGGTCATGCCCGTACATTTGTAAGCTTTGACGTGATTGTCCGTTACCTGCGTCACATAGGTTATGATGTAAAGTATGTGCGCAATATCACCGATGTAGACGACAAAATCATCAAACGTGCCAATGAAAACGGTGAAGCAATCAACGATTTAACCGTACGTATGACCAAAGCAATGCATGAAGATTTTGATAGCCTAAACATGCTGCGCCCTGATATTGAACCGACCGTTACCGGCCATATGGATGAAATTATCGAAATGGTTGAGCGCCTCGTTACTAAAGGTCATGCTTACGTTGCTGCTGACGGTGATGTACTGTTTGATGTATCGACCTTTGAGCAGTACGGTGCATTGTCACAGCAAGATTTAACTATGCTGCAAGCCGGCTCGCGTGTTGAAGTGGCACAGGACAAAGATGATCCACTTGATTTTGTATTGTGGAAAAAAGCCAAAGCGGGTGAGCCATCGTGGTCATCACCGTGGGGCGAAGGCCGTCCAGGCTGGCATATCGAATGTTCGGCAATGAGTTCAAAGCACCTTGGTGAGCACTTTGATATTCATGGCGGTGGTTCAGATTTACAGTTTCCACATCATGAAAATGAAATCGCGCAATCATGCTGTGCCAATAACGGTAAGTACGTCAATACCTGGATCCATACCGGTATGGTGCAAGTGAATAAAGAAAAAATGTCTAAATCATTAGATAACTTTTTTACCGTGCGCGATGTACTCAAAGAGTATGACGCTGAATCAGTACGCTACTTTTTGATTTCTGGCCATTATCGTAGCCAACTAAATTACTCGCAAGAGAACTTAGATCAAGCACGTTCGTCGCTTGAGCGTATTTATACGGCACTTCGTGGTGTTGAACCTATCAGTTGTGATTTAGCAACAAATGAACATGTGACTAAATTTAGAAAAGCCATGAATGATGACTTTAATACACCAGAAGCATTACCTGTGCTATTTGAATTAGCGAAAGAGCTGAACCGTGTAAAAGACGCTGATGCTGAGCAAGCCGGTAAGTTAGCATTTGTACTGCGTAGCCTTGGTGAAGTATTAGGCGTTGCACAACAAGCACCAGAGGCCTTCTTACAAGGTGGGCAAGCAGATGACGAAGTTGCCCACATTGAAGCATTAATCGTTAAGCGTAATGAAGCGCGCGCTAGTAAAGATTGGCCTGCTGCCGATGAAGCGCGTGATGCACTGAATGCACTGGGGGTGATACTGGAAGATTCAGCCGGTAAAACAACCTGGCGTAAAGCGTAATATTAGCAATTTGCATTTAAAACAGGTTGTTATTTAAAAGGTTGCCAAATTGGCAACCTTTTTGTTTTTTGTCTATTGACCTCAGCTTAACTTGAGGTTTTATGTTTGCATTTCTTAATTTTTTAAAGGAATGAGATGAATATTTTACTTGCCATGATCCCCGCTTTTTTATGGGGCACAACTTATGCGGTGACTAAATATGCCACCCCAGATTGGCCGCCGATTTTACTTGGCGCGATCCGCGCATTACCCGCAGGTATATTATTATGGTTTATTAAGCCATCTTGGCCAAAGCGTGAGCAATGGCGAGGTTTGATAGTATTAGCGTCAGTAAATATTACGCTGTTCTTTAGTTTTATTTTTGTGCTGGCGGTTAATTTACCCGCAGCGATAGCGGGGGTGGGTATGGTATCTGTCCCTGTTGTTGCACTTTTATATGCATGGCTTATTAAAGGACAGCGCCCAGCACTGATACAGTCACTCTGTGCTTTGGTATTAGTGCTATTAGCTTGGCGTCTATTCGATCCTCAGCATGTAGAATTAAACTTACTGGGTATTTTTGCTCTATTTGGCGCTTTATTGACAATCGTGCTAGGCAGTACTTTAGTGCAAAAAATCACTGTACATATCCATTGGTGGACTGTTCTTACTTGGCAATTGCTCATTGGCGGTGTGTTGTTGGCTGCGGCCGCAGCGGTACAAGGCTATGTTATTGCCCCAGATGCATATCATGCGCTAAGTCGAACATTCACAGCAAGCCAATGGGTGGTGCTCTTTTGGTTGGTGGTGCCCAATACCGCGATTGCCTATACGCTCTATGTTTGGCTGCTTGGGCGAATGACAGTGGTTGAATTTACATTCGGTACAATCGCTAACCCAATTGCAGGGATCATGTGCGCTGTGGTGTTACTGGGCGAGCAATATCAACCGTGGCAATACACGCTCATGATATTAATGATTTTCTTCTCTGTGCTACCACAATTATTAAGGCTAACACAGCGATGGCGCTCAGTTAAAGTGACGTAACTAAGTTAACAAAAAAGGGTTGCTAAACAGCAACCCTTTTCACATAAATAGCAGCAAAAATTGATAGCCTATTAGCTATGGTATTTTTCACAGGCTTCAAGGGTATTTTCAATCAAGCTTGCCACTGTCATTGGGCCCACGCCACCTGGCACAGGTGTAATAAAGTGTGCTTTTTGTTCAGCAACATCGTATTGCACATCACCAACAAGTTTGCCGCTATCTAAGCGATTGATGCCCACATCAATGACTATCGCGCCTTCTTTAACCCAATCACCTGGAATAAATTCAGGTTTGCCAACCGCGACTACCAGTAAGTCAGCACGACGTACATGAGTTTCTAAATCTTGGGTAAATTTATGGCATACCGTGGTAGTGCAACCGGCAAGTAATAGTTCAAGTGCCATTGGGCGACCAACAATATTAGAAGCACCTACCACAACGGCATGCATACCTTTGTATTTTACGCCGGTTGAATTGAGTAGCGTTATGATCCCCTTTGGTGTGCACGGGCGAAGGGCTGGCATACGCTACTCAATTCAACCGGCGTAAAATACAAAGGGATGCATGCCGTTGTGGTAGGTGCTTCTAATATTGTTGGTCGCCCAATGGCACTTGAACTATTACTTGCCGGTTGCACTACCA
>NZ_DRGM01000176.1 GCF_011050055.1 Pseudoalteromonas prydzensis
GCTTTAAGTCATAAGCTTTAAGTCATAAGCTTTAAGTCATAAGCTTTAAGTCATAAGCTTTAAGTCATAAGCTTTAAGTCATAAGCTTTAAGTCATAAGCTTTAAGTCATAAGCTTTAAGTCATAACTGGCAAACGTGGCCAACTCTATTTTCATTGCCCACTTACAAAATTTTATACAAAAAGAGCTTTAAGTGAATTATTCACAAAGAGGTTTAGAGGCGCTGCGCTTTAGAGATTAACAAAGCATTTTTCTGGTTAGTGCCAAATAGAAAGTGGCACAAGGCAAGACAACCCACCTACTTTGATACCAGTATTGCAAGTGCTGAGGTTGATGGAAAAACGTTACTACTAAAAACTCATGAAGAAGATAAACAGTTGACTAGAAAAATCCTGTTAAACCCTTTCACAGAGGATGATCAGAACAGCAGATCTATAATATCGGTTTCATCCAGAGCGATGGTTTCTTAATCACGGTTTATCATTTTTTTAATGTAGTGATTAGGTAATACAATTATTTTAAATAAAAATATACATGCAGTATTTATACCGTGCTATTTATTTACACTCGTTAGGTTATTAATTTAAGTTTTACATTGAATTAATAATGCTTCTTTTTATATTACCCCTAATTATTTGATTTTAATTTATTTTTCAAATCTTGTATGCGAAAATAAAACAAGGTTGAGATCACTTCTCAATTCATACTCTAAATTAAGCTAACCCCAAGCTGTATTTATCTTCGTTTCTATTTAATTAAAATCAGTATTAGCACTCAATATGAACTCATATTCACTCAAGAAAAAAATATTATTATCGGTTGTTCTCGCGCTGACAATCGTGGTTGTCCTATTGTCATGGTATAGCTACTCCACACAAAAAGCATTATTGTTAAAAAGTAGCGTTGATAGTGTCAGCCTATCGGGTAAGCAACAAGCGGAACGCATTGAAGCATGGTTAGCTGATCGTCAGCGAGTTATTACTTCTGTTGCAGCTAAGATTGAAGATAATACCCTCAATGCACTACAGCAAGCGCAGCGTTCTGGCGATTTTCAGTTAACTTATTATGGCAACAATGATGGCGTAATGATTGACTCAAACCCGAGAATTGACCGTTCAGGGTATGATCCAAGAGCGAGACCTTGGTATCAACAATCACAACAAGCCCGTGAAAGTATTATTACCAAGCCTTATTTAGATGTCGCGTTTAACTTATTAGTGGTAACGATTGCTCAATCTACCCGCGATGGTGTGGTTGGCGGTGATGTATCAATAGCGAGTATTGTTGATAGCGTGAGTAACATGTCATTACCAGCCAATGGTTATGCGATCATGATGCATAACGACGGCACTGTGATTGCTCATCGAGATGCAAGTAAGTTGATGGGTAAAATAACCAATATCGAGGCCAAATTAAATAACCGCCTTATTCAATTAAATGAGCAAACAGGCAAGCTCACCCCAGTGTATTTTTCAGCTGAAGATCGTGAAAAATTATTGTGGAGTGAACAAATTCCTAACACCGATTGGCAACTTGTTTTTGTACTCGACAAACAAACCCTAGAAGCGCCATTACTGAGCCTAATGGTCACTCAGTTAGGATTGGCGAGCTTAGCGCTAATTGTTAGCGTATTAGCTATCTCGTGGCTATTGGGGCTGTTACTTAAACCTCTGAGTCGCGTATCGCAAGCGTTATCACGTATAGCAGCAGGGAATGGCGATTTAACACAGCGTATTAGCGTAGATAGTAAAGATGAAGTCGGGGCATTAGCAGATAGCTTTAACTCTTTTGTGGGTAGTCAACATCAGTTGATCAGTCATATTCGTCAACTGGCGATTGATTTGGATTTAGACGCAGAAAAAAGCCTACTGACAAATCACTCGAGCGTTAATGAATTACAGCGCCAACAGCAAGAAGTCACTATGGTTGCAACCGCGGTTACAGAAATGTCCAGTGCCACCCATGAGATTGCAGCGAATGCTGAAAATACCGCTGCCGCATCGCAGCAATCGGCGCAAAGCAGTATTCAAGGGAAAAGCTTGGTTGATAAAACCAGAACCACGATTAACTCACTAGCCTCTGAAATTGATGAAACCACAGTGGTGATCAGTGAGCTGAGCCTGCATGCACAAGCAATTTCAAGCATTTTAACCACGATTCAAGAGATTGCAGAGCAAACGAATTTACTGGCATTGAATGCTGCAATCGAAGCTGCACGTGCCGGTGAACAAGGCCGTGGTTTTGCCGTTGTCGCCGATGAAGTGCGGGTGTTATCGCATCGTACGCAAAACTCTACCGCAGAGATTTATACCACGATTGAAACGTTGCAAAATACCACTAAAAAAGCGGTTAGCTTGATGGATAGCAGTAAAGGGTTAGCTAATAACAGTGTTAATGATGTCAACGCAGCAGCGCAAGCTTTAGAAGAGATCACTCAAGCAGTGAATGAAATTTCCGACATGGCGGGGCAAATTGCCGTCGCAGCCGAGGAACAAACTCAAGTGACTAACGAAATCACCCGAAACACGGTCGCAATTAAAGATGTCACTGATGAAATCACCTCATCAGCAATGACTCACTTAAGCCAAGCAAAAACACTTAAAGACCGTGCAACTGATCTAAATGAAAAAGTCGCCACCTTTATCCTGTAGTTTTACGTTATAGCTAGTAGGGCGGATACAGTCCTGCTAGCTTCTTTTTAGTTCTAAGTGGTAAGTTTTAAGCCATAAGTGGTAAACGTGGCCACCGCTATTTTTTAGCCCTGTTGCAAAACATTATAAAAAAAGAGCTTTAAGTAAATTATTCACAAAGAGGTTAAGAGGCGCTGCGCTTTAGAGGGATACAAGGCTGACAAAGCATTCGGCAAGTTAGTGGCAGACGTGGGTGGTGGCAATTGATGTCTGAGCCAGTACAAACTACGATCCACTTAATTTCAAATTATTAGATTCTATTGAATCAATTCAGATTTATCGTTTTGATATTTCGACATACCTCTGGGCATAGAGCAACACAATTCTAGCCGAAGCTTCATCATCAAGCATGTTGATTGGCACATCTAACAAATCTGGTAGATCTTCAAATTTTGGTGGTTGCTTTTCCAACCAACGCCAACATTTAGTACGATTTTTTTCTACAGTTAATAGTATTTCAAAAATACCTTCTATGATCTCTGGTTGTCCGTACCAGCCAATAGGTTTAATTGTAGGTTTACGTCCACCTTCAACGGCTCTTGGTAGTTGAGAGCTTTTTAATTCCTCTTCCAAGATATTCTTTCGTGTCCAGTCGGCAAACTTGTCTAATTTTTCGTTTGGCATCCGTACACTGTCTGTTGTAGGTATAACAAGTCCTATCTTAACTTTGTTTAAGGACTGTATTTTTTCAAGGACACGAGACAAATCAGTATCATTTGTGACAAATACTACTTGTTCCAAACTATCATCAGTCATTACATCAAATAATGACTCAACTGCAATATTTACGTCAGTTTGCTTTTCTTCTAACTTCCATATATCAACATACTCACACTCATTCGGGGGCTTTTTAGAGTTGTTTTCATCAACCTTAAAAGCACGTGTTTTATTAATTGCGTAATACCCCTTAATGATTTCAAGTTGAGCTTCTTGCGTATTAAACTGTAATGCTCGATGATAAGTTTGTTGATCTCTAAGAGAGTCTTCAGACATTGCGGCTTTACCGACAATATCTGCTGTAAAGTACTTAATACTTAAATCATTATATGTGTATGGCTGATGAGAAGAGCTTGGTAAAATGTGATTATAAAATAACTTATACAAATCTAACCACTTATGAGGTGTTCGTTTTAAGCAACCGTAATATAAGTTGTATCCATCAATATAAATACGAGTTTTCAAACAAACTTCCTTATTTCAGTTACAAAAAAACCGACACTAAGGTCGGCTTTTTCTCCCTATATTCAGGAGACTCAATGCTGCGCGTGAAAGTAGGGTTAGTTGTTATGTTTAAGTATACACATTTATTTGATTTTAGTGGTCAGACCAGTTGCCTGGCTATTTTTTAGGATTAAATGGTATTAACGTGTTTAAGTATAACGAAATTCTGAAAGGCTAAAATAACACTCTTCATCAAAACAATCCACGACCACCTTTAGAAAAAGGGGGGGAGTAGTTTCAGATAACTGCTTATGACTAACGTGTGTGTAGTGTGTTGTAAGGATACTGGCACGACCAAGTACTTCTTGAATAAGCAATAGATATGCGCATTAATCAACTTGCTCGATAGTAAAGTTATTTAAAAAATGTTGCTGAATGTCTGTTTAATACAAAGCCATCACCCAATTTTATTCTTCCATCGTTGGGTTTCGTTGCTCTCAACCACAACCTACGGTGATTAATTTAACGACGGACGATTCTGTTTTCCTAGAACCTAGATGTATGGACTCCCTCTCCCTGAGGAGGTACGGTTTTAATCCGACAAAAGATTAACCAAAGGAGTCCATACATGAAAGATACTAATATATTGGCTATTGATTTAGCAAAAAATGTTTTTCAAGTCTGCAAGCGAGATCCAAAAGGTAAAATCCTCTTCAACCGAGAGCTTAGCCGAGCAAAGCTAAAAGAGCTGCTTGCTAAGCAGCCACGCTCAGTGGTGGCGATGGAAGCGTGTGGTAGTGCGCAATATTGGGCTAGGCTAGCACGTGCTCTTGGTCACGAAGTCAAAGTCATTTCCGCAAGAACAGTTAAGCCTTTCCAAACTAAGCAAAAAACGGATCGTAATGATGCTTTAGCTATCGCAATCGCCGCTTCTCAAGAGCATATCCATGGTGCTCGTGTGCAATCTGCCGAAGAGCAGGCTCTGCAATCATTGGAGCGAGCTCGTCATTTAGCAAAGACACATCAAATAGCACAGAGTAATCAAATCAGGGGCTTACTTGGAGAGTTTGGTATTATTGTGCCACCAAGCTTATCCCAGCTCCGTAAGCACATTCCTTTTATTCTGGAAGACGCTGAAAATAGCTTGCCTCAGTCTTTTCGTGAAACACTGAATTATTTATGGCAGCACTTGCTACAGCAAATCGAACATGTTGCCATTTTGGAACGCCAGCTCGAAGACGCGGTAAAATATGATACTACCTGTCAAAAGTTGATGAAGTTAGAGGGTGTCGGCCCCATCGGTGCTTTAGGGCTAGCGGTGCGTTTAGGTCAGGGTGAGAATTTTACCAACGGTCGTGAAGCATCAGCAAATATAGGGTTAACGCCAAAGCAACATAGTTCAGGTGGTAAAGAACGTATTGGACATATTTCAAAGCGTAATGCAGATAAGCGACTTCGTTCCACTCTTTTTCAAGGAGCGCCTTCTGTTATCACTCAAGTGAGTAAACGTCCAGCTAGAACAAGCAAAGAGCGTTGGCTACAAGCCTTAGTTGAGAGAAGAGGCAAAAAAATCGCAGCGGTTGCTTTAGCAAACAAAACGGTGAGAACCGCGTATGCGATATTAAAGAATGACACGGAATATCAGCCAATCTCATTGGTTTGATATTCCATGTTGAATCAGCAAAGAGCGATGTAAAGCAGGTAAGACCGACCAATAGAAGCAAGTTAGGTCCAAAGGCACTTTAGATGCCGCTTCCTAGAATTTGCCTATTGGTGCGAGTACATTTTAGGGCGAGGTAGCTCCTCGATAAAGCCCGTATATAAGCACGCATCTATACTTGTTTTTAAAGACAGTTCTTTGTTGATTTACTTAGGGAGTCCATATAAGAACCTAGAACCTTTTCCCTTGCAACTTGTAGCTTTCAACTTAAAATTTACCGCTTACCGCTTACCGCTTACCGCTTACCGCTTACCGCTTTCACCTCGCACTCACTCCTTTGCTCTCTGCCTGCGCGAGCTGTATATATTTACGCTCTACCAGCTGCGATAGCGGCACGAGTTCAAAACCTTGTTGTTCAAGTTCGGGTAGCTTGCGCTGTAAAAATTCGATAGTTTCAGGGTAGGGGTGGGCAATCGCGATGGCGAAGTTGTAACGCTCGGCTTTATATTTTAGTTCGTTGAGGCGAAACTGCAGTTGCTGTTCATTAACGATATTGTCTAAAAATACATGGCGGCCAACATTTTCCACACCATATAAATTAGCCACGTTTTGCGCTTGGCTTAAGCCGGTAGTGCGGCTATCTAAAAAATACAGATTGCGCTTTTTTAGCACTTCCATGGTCCATTTCATGGGCAGGTTTTCTTGGGTAAGCGCTGAGCCCATATGGTTATTCACGCCTTTGACTTGTGGCAGCGTAGCAAGGGCATTGCCGAGTGTATGTTGTAATTGTTGTTTGTTCATATCGCTGGTGAGTGCACCTGGGCCAAGTGCTTTGCTGTTATCGAGTGCTTGCATGGGAATATGCAGCAGTAATTCTTTATCTGATTGACTAGCCAAGCGGGCAAAAATTTGTGAATAGGGGGTATGAGGCAAAATCGAGTACGATATTTTACCGGGTAAATTTAAGGTTTCGAGGTCGCGTTGATGATTGCCAATATCATCGATCACGATGGCTATTTGCTTGCCTGCCGCAACGGCGGGTAAGCTGCAAATAGCCAATAATAGCCAAGCTAGTTTTTTCACGTTTATAATTTTTATTATCTTTTTTTTGTGAGCTAAAACGTTTATTTCATCGTTAATAGCTGCTGCGCTTTTAATAACAGAGGATCGGTTGCGGCTGAATTTGGCCATAACGGATCGTCGCTTCCTTGTTCATTTTTTATTATAACTACTTTATCTATTTGTGAAAGGGTTGATTGATTAATCGCCACGTCGGGGGTCACGCCAATGCCATCAATTGATTGCCCTGATGGGGTAAAGTATTTTGCGGTGGTTAATTTTAATGCCGTATTACCGTTACCAAGTGGGATCAGCGACTGCACTGAGCCTTTGCCAAATGACTGACTACCAATTAACGTGGCGCGGTGGTTGTCTTTTAATGCCGCGGCTAAAATTTCTGCTGCAGAGGCTGAGTTTTCATTGATCAGCACAACAATGGGCGCACCATTTAAAATATCGCCTTTTTTAGCACGGTAATGTTGGTTTGCATCATAGTAGCGCCCTTTGGTGGTGACTATGGTGCCACTGTGTAAAAACAGATCCGATACCGCGACAGCACTTTGTAATGTGCCGCCAGGGTTATCGCGCAGATCAATCACTAAGCCTGTAAGGGCTGCGCCATAATTACTTTGCAGTATTGCTATTTCTCGTGCTACATCATGGAAGGTGTGATTGCTAAAACTATTAATCGCTAAGTAGCCAATTCCAAAACCAGACAAGGAGCTAGTTACGCTCTCTAAGTTAATTTCAGAGCGAGTAAGATTAAAATCAATTGCCTTAACTGCATTGCCGCGTTCAATCGTTAAGATGACAGATGCGGTGCCACTGCTTTTAATCATTTGTGCAACTTGGTTGATGTCTTTATTCATCACCGTTTGCTGATTGATAGCAAGTACCACATCATTTTTTAGGATCCCGGCTATGGCGGCTGGGGAGTTTTTAATGGTGTTGATAATGACAATTTTTTGCTCTTGCTGTTTTACCTCTATGCCAAGTCCTGTATAACGGCCGTTAGTGCTACTAAATAGCGCTTCAAGCTCTTGCTCATCAAGGTACTTAGAATAAGGGTCTAATTGCGCTAGCAAGGCTTCAAATTGCTGGTTGTTTTCGAAACTTTGTTGCAGTGCTAAGTCTTCCACATAATAGGCGTGGATATTAAACAGGATTTCATTTCTTTGCTGGCTTTTTAAATCGCCGACAGTAGTGAGCGCAAAGCTATTAAAACTCAGGCACAAAAAAACACTCACGAGTAATAAATAGCTTATTAGAATGCGATTAACAGCAGAGTGTTGTAACTGCTTGATGTTGAATTGTGTATTTGGCATCAGCTGCTCCCAATGGGGTGCAGCTGTTTAATCACTTAAATGCGTCTGCACCATTTTACAGGATTTACTGCGCGTCCTTTGTGGCGTATTTCAAAGTATAGACCAGAATCTGCTTGTCCGCCGCTTTGTCCAACTAATGCGATGATGTCGCCTTGACGAACCATATCGCCGACGTCTTTTAACAGGGTTTGGGTATGACCGTATAAGCTCATAAAGCCGTCACCATGATCAAGCACAATCACCCAGCCATAGCCTTTTAACCAATCAGCAAATACAACTTGGCCGTTGTGAACACTTTGCACGTTACTGCCTTCTTGCGCGCCAATTAATACGCCTTTCCAGTCAATGCCGCCGTGTTTTCGTTGTCCGAAACTATGTTCTATTTTGCCTTTTGTTGGCCAGTTTAACTTTCCTTTACTGCTCGCTAAGCCGAGTAGTTCAACTTTTTGAGTTTTCTCTTTTTCAAGTTCTTGCAGGGTTGTGACTAAGGTCTTTTCGTTCTCTTTTAGGTAATCAATAGAGTTTTTTGTTGAGCTAAGTTTAGTTTTTAGTTCTTTAATATTGGCTTTACGTTGCTGCTGTGCAGCGATTAGCGCTTGATGGCGAGTGGCTTGCTCTTTATGTAAGGCAACCAAATGGAGTTTGGTTTTTTCAAGTTCAGCTTGCACCGCTTCGATTTCCAGCAGTAAGGCTTTTAACTCTTCAATTTGTTCAATACGTGCTTTGTTAAGATAATTGTAATAACTTAATGCGCGCTCAACCTGCGCGGTGTTTTCTTGATTCAACAGCATTTTTGAGTAGTCATGCCCGCCGGACATATAAGCACTTTTAATTTGTGCGGCAAGTGCTTGTTGCTGTTCTTGGCGTTTTTGCTCAAGCGCGTTAGCTTGTTGCTGTTGCTGTTTTTGTTGTTTTTCGGTATCGCGAATTGATTGCTCAGCAATATTCAGTGCTTTGGCATTTTTAGCGATATCAAGTTCATGCTGTTGCAGGCTTTTTTGTGATTTAGCGATGTCTTTACGCTGGGCGGCCAATTCGGCTTGGCTTTGTTTTAACGCACTTTGAATTTCACTGAGATCTTTTTTAGTACGGTCTTCATTAGCGACAGCCGAAGCTGCCACCAATGAAGACACAATTAATGTACTAACAATGAATTGTTTAACACATCTACGCATAGTTTATTTCAAAGTCATGATCGGTGTGCCAGTCATTTCGCTTGGTTGCTCCATGCCCATTAGGTGTAGCATGGTTGGTGCAACATCGCTTAAGGCTTTGCCTTCGCTTGGGGTTGCATCACGGCCAACATAAATAAATGGCACAGGTTCACTGGTGTGAGCAGTATGAGCTTGGCCTGTAGTTGGGTTTGCCATTTGCTCGGCATTACCATGATCCGCGGTGATCAGCGCTTCGCCACCAAATTCTTGTAATGCAGCAATAACACGACCAATACAATGATCAACCGCTTCACAGGCTTTTACAGCGGCTTCAAACACACCCGAGTGGCCGACCATATCGCCATTTGGATAGTTACAAATAATCGCGTCGTATTTACCGCTTTGAATGGCTGCCACTAGTTTGTCGGTAAGCATTTCTGAATTCATCTCAGGTTGCAAGTCATAGGTAGCAACTTGTGGTGAAGGTATTAGCTCGCGCGTTTCACCTTCGAATTCATTTTCACGTCCGCCGCTGAAGAAAAACGTCACGTGTGCGTATTTTTCGGTTTCAGAAATACGCAGCTGTGTTTTATGGTGTTTTTCAAACCATTCCCCCAATACATTAGTTAAAGGGACGGTGGCGAAAGCTGCTGGTGCGTCGATATCTGCGGCGTATTCGGTCAACATAACAAAGGCACTTAATTTAGGCGCTTTTTTCTTTGCAAAGCCGTCGAAATCTTTATCAACAAATGCGCGGGTCATTTCACGGGCACGGTCGGCTCTAAAGTTTAAGAAAATAACGGTATCGCCATCATTTATTTGTACTGGGTCTTGGCCTTGTGGTGCAATTGCTGTGGCAGCTACGAACTCATCATTTTCATCACGCTCATATGCTGCAGCTAATCCTTCGACTGCGTTAGCGTAATTATGTTGTGCAATACCACTGACCATTAGGTCATAGGCTTGTTCAACACGGTTCCAGCGATTATCGCGGTCCATTGCGTAGTAACGACCAATGATAGAAGCAAGACGACCACAATTTAGTTTGCTAAACAGTGCTTCAATACGCTCAATCGATGTCTTAGCACTGCGTGGCGGGGTATCTCGGCCATCTAAAAATGCATGAAAGTACACTTCTTTAGCGCCGCGAGCCGCTGCTAATTCGATTGCAGCGACAATATGATCTTCATGACTATGCACACCGCCTGGACTTAGTAAGCCCATTAAATGAACGGCTTTACCGGCATTGACGGCTTTATCTATGTTTTCAACTAACACTGGGTTATGGGCAAATTCACCGTCGTCTATTGCTTTAGTTATCCGAGTGAAGTCTTGATAAACCACACGACCTGCGCCTAGATTGACGTGGCCAACTTCTGAGTTACCCATTTGCCCATCAGGAAGACCAACATCTAAACCCGAGCCAGAAATTAGGGTATGCGGGCGAGTGGCCCAAAGTTCATCTAAAACAGGGGTGTTAGCCGCTAAAATTGCATTACTTTGTGCATCTTCACGGTATCCCCAACCATCTAAAATCATTAATACGAGAGGTTTTTTATGCTGTGTCATTTTGGTTCCTGAAAATTAGCTCCTGTTGCAGCTAAGCATACCGTGTTTTGTAGTTATGATCAGCAATCAAAGCTGCATATTAAAATATTTCACTCTCTGGTAATTTCTAATCAAGCACGTATACTTGCGTGGCTAGGGCATTGCCCTTACGTTTAACCCCAGCGCCAAAGGCGCGGGACAATTTTCATAGTGGAAGACGCATGGATCAATATATTGAATTTGTCGGTAATCATCCGATATTAAGTTTAGCGTGGGTTGCTTTGGTTGCACTCATTGTCGGCGGTTGGTTTAAAAGTAAGTTTTCAGCAATTCGTCAAATAAACCCGCAGCAATTAACGTTACTCATTAACCGTGAAGACGGTTTAGTTGTAGATATACGTGCCCAAAAAGAATTTAATAATGGTCGTATTGCAGGCGCTGAGCACCTTAGCCCTGAAAAAGCAAAACAATCTGACTTCTCAAGCCTTGAAAAGTCGAAGAGTAAACCCATTATATTGGTATGCACCACAGGCATGACTGCCTCAGGTATCGCAACTGCCATGCATAAAGCTGGTTTTGAATCAGTGTATGTGTTGTCTGGCGGTATGGGGGCATGGCAAAGTGCCGGTCTACCAACGACAACAGGTCGCTAATTAATTTAGTTAGGCCGCTAGAGGAATTGTTATGAGTAAGGTTGTTCTTTACACCAAAGCGTATTGTCCTTTTTGCCAGCGAGCATTGGCATTGCTAACCAGTAAAGGTGTGCAATTTAAGAATATAGATATCGGTGTACAGCCTGAATTACGCGATGAAATGATCGCCAAAGCAGGCGGCGCGAGCACAGTACCGCAAATCTTTATTAATGATGAGCATATCGGCGGCTGTGACGACATGATGGCAATTGAAGCCCAAGGCAAGCTTGACGCAAAGTTAAACGCTTAAGTATTTATTATAAAAACGATTAAAAGTTAGGAATTATCATGAACGAAGAAAATCAGAACGTAGCAGCACAACAAGAAACTGGCGCACAATTTACTATTCAACGTATTTACACAAAAGACGTGTCTTTTGAAACGCCTAATTCACCTGCTATTTTCCAAAAAGAATGGACACCAGAAGTTAAGCTTGACCTTGATACACGTTCAAACAAATTAGACGAAGGTGTGTTTGAAGTTGTTTTAGCATTGACAGTTACAGCGTCAATTGGCGAAGAAACTGCATTCTTATGTGAAATTCAACAAGCGGGTATTTTCACCATCGCTGAAGTTGAAGAAGTACAACTTGCACACATGCTAGGCGCATTCTGCCCGAATGTACTGTTCCCATATGCGCGTGAAGCGGTATCTAACTTAGTTAACCGTGGTACGTTCCCACAGCTTAACCTTGCACCTGTTAACTTTGACGCGTTATTCGCGCAATACATGCAGCAACGTGCAGCGCAAGCTGAACAGGCAACTGCAGACGCTTAATTGATGAATACAGTCAATTCAGCTGTTACAGTATTAGGGGCGGGGTCTTATGGCACCGCCCTTGCTATTTGTTTAGCCCGAAACGGTCACACTGTGACGCTTTGGGGGCGCAATAGCGATGACGTTGCTACGCTTGCAGCTGAGCGGAAAAATCAACGTTACCTACCAGACGTCACTTTCCCTGATACTTTACACCTTGAAGCCGACTTACATACTGCGGTGACTGCAAGCCAAGTAATTTTGGTTGTGGTACCAAGCCATGCATTTGGCGATACATTACAGCAAATTAAGCCTTCATTACTTGATGGTGCGCAAGTTGCGTGGGCGACCAAAGGCTTAGAGCCAGATACCGGTCGATTACTGCAAGAAGTTGCCCAGCAAGAACTCGGCGATGATGTGCCGCTGGCTGTGGTATCAGGTCCTACCTTCGCCAAAGAAATGGCAATGGGGTTACCTACAGCTATTTCAGTGTCGTCAACATCAACAACCTTTGCAAAACAGCTCGCTGATTTACTGCATTGCGGTCGCTCATTTCGGGTCTATAACAATAATGATTTTATTGGTATTCAACTCGGTGGTGCGGTTAAAAATGTGATTGCGATTGGTGCAGGTATGTCTGATGGTTTTGGTTTTGGTGCTAATGCTAGAACTGCCCTTATCACCCGTGGTTTAGCTGAACTATGCCGGTTAGGTTGTGCACTGGGCGCGAAATCTGAAACCTTTATGGGTATGGCCGGTCTTGGTGATTTGATCCTCACCTGTACAGACAATCAGTCTCGTAACCGTCGTTTTGGTTTAGCACTGGGTAAAGGTGAAGGTGTTGAGCAGGCGATAGCATCAATTGGTCAAGTGGTAGAAGGTTACCGCAACACCAAAGAAGTCTATTTACTTGCACAACGTACCGGTATTGAAATGCCGATCACCGAGCAAATCTATCAGGTACTTTATGAAAATAAAGATGTGAAAGAAGCGGCGATGGCGTTATTAGGTCGCGAGCAAAAATCAGAATAATTTTTATACCCAAACCACCTCAAGATGCAGTAGTCAGCGTTGTGTCAATCATTACGCTGACCACAGCTAAAATTTAGGTTACTCATTGCTCGAGCTAGATTGTTTGTTCTGGTTATTTTTTGCAATAAAAGTAGCCACTTTATCAGCATGAAGCGGGCGGCTATAATAATAACCTTGCATGGTATTACAACCCATAATATGCAGCATGTAAGCCTGCTCTTTCGTTTCAACTCCTTCGGCAACTACATCTATTTTTAGGTATTTCGCCAGGCGAATAATGGTCGCGGTGATATTACGGTCCTGTTCGCTATCAATGATGTCTTTAATAAAAGAGCGGTCTATTTTTAACGTATCGATAGGAAAACGCTTTAAATAACCAAGTGATGAATGCCCAGTGCCAAAGTCATCTAACGCAATAGTAAAGCCAAGCGCTTTTAGGCGGTTCATTTGCTGCTGTGCAAATTCGGGGTTATCCATCATGGCACTTTCGGTGATTTCCAGCTCTACACAGCGCGCTGGTACATCGTAGTGTGTTAAGCATTCGGTGAGCGTTTCTATTAAGCTATTTTGCTGAAAATGCAGTGCAGAAATATTAATTGCCACTTTACCAAAACCGACCCGTTCATTACGCCATAATTCGAGCTGTTTAAATAACTGCTTCATTAATAATAAAGTCAGAGGAATGATCGCGCCATTTTGTTCGGCCAACGGTATAAATTCAGCTGGGCTAATAAGGCTGCCATCAGCTTGTGGCCAACGAACTAATGCCTCAAAACCATGGATTTGGTTTTTATCAGCATTATATTTTACTTGATAAAATAATTGAAAATCTTGATGTTCAATGGCTCTAAATAGCGCACTTTCTTTACTGAGTTCATTTGAGTCTATGGTGTGTTTAGATTTATCAAAAAACTGATAGTTGTTATGGCCCACTTTTTTTGCGTGGTTAAGCGCACTGTTGGCG
This sequence comes from Pseudoalteromonas prydzensis, assembly GCF_011050055.1. Lineage (GTDB taxonomy): Bacteria > Pseudomonadota > Gammaproteobacteria > Enterobacterales > Alteromonadaceae > Pseudoalteromonas > Pseudoalteromonas prydzensis_A. The sequence goes on from NZ_DRGM01000176.1 coordinate 14,041, forward strand.
CTGCGCATCAGTGCCTCGCTGCTATAGCCGTTTTCAGGGTACACGGCTATGCCACAACAGGCTGAAATAAAGCTTTCTATACCATCAAGTATAAACGGTGTTTGAAACTGTTTAAGGATATTATCAGCAAGCTTTTTAGCGAAAAAGATGGTCATTCCTGAATATAAATAAGGCGGCACCAAAATCGCAAATTCATCGCCCCCTAAGCGGGCGAGTGTATAGCCAGAATCAAGGTTGCGGGAGAGTCTACCTGCCACCTCTTTTAGTAACTCATCACCAATTGCGTGACCGAGAGATTCATTGATTTTATTGAAGTTATCTAAATCGATAAAAATAATCAGCAAGTCAGGGAAGTTGTTGTTACAGCTGTTAATTGCTTTATTAACCGATTCAATAAAAATAGTACGGTTAGACAGCCCAGTAACAGCATCTCGGGTGGTTAGTTTTAACATTGCACGTTCATTGTTTTTGCGTGCGGTTACATCTGAAAATAAACCAATATAATGTGCGCTACTGTTACGCAAGTTAGGCGTTTTTACTTTGGTAATCGACAGATCTAGTGCATAAGGTTGGCCGTCTTTGCGTAAATTCCAAATTTCTCCGGACCAATAACCATCGGTCTCTAAATCATTATGGATGAGGCTTTCTAGTTTTTTATCGCGGCCATTTACAGTTAAGGCTTTTGGTTTTTTACCCACAACATCTGCCAAAGTGAATCCACAAATTGTTGTAAATGCTTGGTTTATATTTGTTATTTGAAAATGTTCATTGGCAATCCAAATCGCATCTTTTGATTGCGCCATTAGTGCGTTAGCTAAATTGTGTTTCGCAGCGCTTTTTAATTTATAAATAATTAGCAGCAGTAACAGAGCAAAAATAATCGTTAAAATTACATAGTTGAACCAGTTGGGAAAGTTAAAAGCGGTTTGTTTGATCGTTAACACTAACGGCTCGCTACTTACTTGATTAAGGTTTTTAACTTCCAGGTAAATATTTTTTTTATTACTCGCCAGTGACAACATAGATTGCGTGCTTGGCAGGGATTGCCAAAGCCCATTGGGGTCAAGCCGATAAGAGAGCCGCATGGGTAAATTGCTATTACTAGTGAACCACACAGATATGCCTTGCAGCGGTTGCTGCGCATTCACGGCATTTGTTGCTAAGTGATAATAGTGTTGGTCACTTTCTTGATAGTGCAAGGTTAGGTGACTGACTGAAAATAAACTATTTTGCGGTATTGCTTGTGTGGCATGTACTTCTAATAACGTACTGCCGTTATCTGCGAACAGCAGCATTACTTTGTCACGGTAGCTTACGGTAAATAGTGCCTCTGGCAGTTGTTCATGAGTAATTGAATCAGCGATATTTGCGGCCATGCTGTGAGTGGCATTTTCAACCCATATGTTAGTACTTGGCTTGTAGAGCTTTATTGCTTGGGAATCGACTATCCATAGTGCATTTAGCGGGGCTTCATAAATGGCTGAAGTGTCAAACACACTGACTTTATGAAACTGTATGCTTTTTGTTGTTTGTGCAAAGTTTTCAGATGTTTGCCATAACCCGTTATTTGTCGCAAGCCAAAGCCTTGATGAGTTGCGTTGATAATAAATATCTTTGATCTCGCCAAGGGATTCAGTTTGCAGCGCTATTGCTGTGACTTGTTGCTTGGCAATGTAATACAACTGCTGGCCATCACTTGCTAAATACTGCTCATCACTGAGGGTTGTTAAAGCGCTAATGTTGCTAATTGGCAGTGTGAGATTTTGTTGTTGAGTTGCAAAATCATAATTGATTAATTGTTTGTTGGTTGCTATCCACAATGTTGTTGGTGCTGTGAAATGCAGCATGTTTACTTGCTCTTGCAGCAATAAATTAAATGTTTGGTTGCGGGCACTGTATAAATATAATCCGCTGGCGGTTGTAATTGCCCACTTATCATCGCGTAAATAGTTAATACCGAGTACTTTTTTATCCTCAGTAAAGCTCGCTATCTGCGCCAGCATTTTAAAGTATTGCTGTATTCTGGGAGTTGGGCTATTGGTGATCGGCGTGGCAATAATTTGCATTGCAGGAAGTTTTAACCAATTTTTACTCGTCGTTTGTAACCACAATTGTTGATTGTTTTGCTTCATTGATAAAAACCGAGCAGGAGAATTATAAAATAAAGGTTTGCTGTTTTTGGTTGTTAAATCATATTTATAAGCTTGATTATCATGTAAGTAGTAAAGTTGCTCTTGAAAGTAAGTTAGTTTTTGCACCGGTGTGTGGTTGAGTTTTATTGTTTCTAATGACTGAGTGTTATTGAATAGATAATGTTGTTCATTACTGGTGCTGATAAGCAGTGCTGGAGATGTTTGGCTTGGGCTTAACTGGCTAATTTCTGTAGGTGCAGTGAGCTGGGATATAATCGTATTACTGGCAATATCAAAGCGACTGGCTAAATTCCCGCCTGAATGCAGCCATAGGCTGTTATTAAACCCTAATGTAAGTTCGACTATTTGCTCAGAAAAAGCGAATACAGCATGCAGCTGTTGATCTTTTATTGTGTAAATCTGGCCTAAGTACAAAAAATAAAAGCCGTGATCTGTAGTAAATATTTGCTGCGTTAAGGAGGTATCGGTTAGTTGAATGAGTTGATTGTTTATTAAGTTTATTAAACTTAATCCTTGCTCAGTATTAATTAATAACCATGATTTATAAGTGGCTACCTGTAAAATATCACGCGTTGCAAATGACGAAAAGGGAGGCGTTTGGCCACTAAAAAGGTGGGCTGAGTCGTAGTTAAATAAGCCTTTCTCAGTGGCGAGCCAAAACGCGTTACTCGGGCTTTGAGTAAAATCATTAATAGCGGGTATCGAAAGCTCGTTGGCGTTTAATTCAGCTACACTCGCGTTTACATTAATAATAAATAACATGCTGATAAAGCAGCATGTTTTAAGTATAAACCGCATTGCAATCCATTGAATAAGTTTAAAAAGAACTTATTTAGAATAGTGCAGGAATAGATAAAGTGCGAATCGACGTGAGTGAAATTTATTGTATTGCGCGCAATTGAATTTGTAAGGCAATCAGTGGCTAAAACGCCTAACGAAGTAGGCGCTTTATTTGTATGGTTTACTGGGCGTTAGGAAAGCCTAATTGCCGCCATGATTCATAAACAAACACTGCCACTGCATTGGATAAGTTCATGCTTCTACTGTTAGCTTGCATTGGAATACGCACGCGTTGTTCATTTGGTAATGATTGAATTAAATCATCTGGTAAGCCACGAGTTTCTGGACCAAATACCAAACAGTCACCCGCTTCGTAACTTGCTTGGTGATGGAATTGGCTGCCCTTAGTGGTGCACGCGTAGACTTTTTTTGGCTGACATTTTTCAAGATATGCTGCAAACGAGGCATGGCGTTGCACATGGCTAAATTCATGGTAATCAAGGCCCGCTCTTTTTACGCGCTTATCGTCCCACTCAAAGCCCAAAGGCTCGATTAAATGCAAAGCATAGCCCGTATTTGCACACAGGCGAATAATATTCCCTGTGTTAGGTGGAATTTCAGGTTGGTATAAAACGATATCAAGCATAACGAGCCTTATTGGTGATCTACATTTTGACGTTCGAGAGTATACACGAAACAGATAAAAAAAATGATATACTCATTTTAAGTAAACACTTTAAGCATAGGCAAAAACGTGCATCAGCGCAGTTATGAGTTTTGGGTAAAAACAGCAAGTGTGGTCACTATGGTGATGGTGAGTTTAATGATTGCTGCTAAATGTTGGGCATGGCTTGCGTCTGGCTCTGCCTCTATGCTCGGATCACTCACCGATTCTTTGATGGATATTACCGCTTCAGCAATGAGTTTTATGGTGCTCTTTTATGCACTGCGCCCAGCTGATGACGATCATCGTTTTGGTCATGGTAAAGCCGAAGCCTTGGCGGGTTTAGGGCAAGCGGCATTTATTGCAGGCTCTGGCTGTTTATTGGCGTTTCATGGTATAGAGCGATTATTTAATCCTGTGGTACTAAGTCATTCAATGCTCGGGGTATGGGTTAGTCTATTTGCGATTGCTTGCACCTTAGTGGTGGTTTATGTACAAACTCAAGTCATTAAGCACACCGAGTCAATTGCAGTTAAAGCAGACTCTGTGCATTACAAAGGTGATATAATTTTAAATGCAGCAGTACTGCTGGCCATACTGCTTGCGCAAAATGATATGCTGTACGCGGATCCTATTTTTGCCATTGGCGTTGCGGGTTATTTGCTTTATAACAGTTGGGATATTGCTAGGCAAAGCGCTGACCATTTAATGGATAAAGAGCTACCTGAGGACGAAAAAGCCAGTATTATATCAATCGCTAACAGCCATAACGATGTATTTGGCGTACATGACGTACGCACGCGACAAGGTGGTAAAGTTAAGTTTATTCAAATGCATTTAGAGCTTGAAGATCAACTTCCCTTGATCCGTGCTCATTATGTAGCGGATGAAGTAGTGGCGATGATCCAACAAGAATTTAATTGTGAAATGGATATTTTGATCCATCAAGATCCAATGTCATTGAGTAATAGCCGCGCTCAAGTTAATGAATCACAAAACTGATAAAAACGGCTAAGCACAGCTTTGCGAATGGTGTCTTGTTCAAATAGTAACTCGTGCTTAGCATTCGCAAATGTTTGTAAAATAGCATTACTTTGACGGTGAACTAAGGCTAATTGGGCTTGGTTATCAACCACAGTATCATTCTCAGCACTGGCTACAAAAAGTGGAATCGATAGCTGTTGTTTTTCAAGAGTTGCCATAAAGCCAAAAGCTTCATTCAACCAGCCGTAAGTCACCCCGCCTAATTGTAGCGCGCTATCCGTTTGGTAGGTTTGTCTAAATAAATCATAGCGAGTTTCGCTACTGGTAAGGTCATTCTGTGCGAATTCATCAGGCAGGTAATCTGCTTGGCCAAACGCATAGTGTTTATTAAAACCAAACAAACAGGCAGCACGGGCGGCAAGTTTAGCCAGTGGTTTGGGAGTACCTTTAGTGAAAATATCAAACATGGGCGAAGACAAAAATACCCCACTGTAGTTATGTTCAAACCGGGTCAGGAAATCAAAGGCAATCGCGCCGCCCATTGAATGCCCTAGGATGACTTTTTTGCCTTGGTAGAGTTTACTGACAATTAGACGGTCAAACAGTGCTAAATCATCAGCATAATCACTAAATTTATTAACAAAACCTTTATGAGGATTGGCTAAAGCGCGATAAGAACGGCCTTGTCCTTGATGATCAATAATAAACACCGCATAGTTATTTTTATATAACTCCCAGATTAGCTCTTGGTATTTATCTAATCCTTCAATACGTCCAGAGCAAATAACAATAGCGGCTTTGGCATGCTCAGGTATCACATAGCCATAATATAAATCGCCATTATCGGTAGTCAGCTGCGCTTTGTGCAACTGCTGCTGAAAAAACTGCGTTATCTCAGGTTGTTGGGTAAGTAAGTTTTGCTCTGTGCTGTAAAACATAATGGCCATGATTATTTTTGTTTATCCAGAGGTAAGGCGATACGCACACATAACCCGCTTGGTTGTTTATTATGCAGCGTTAAACTGCCAGAATGGGCGACAATTGCATTTTTAGCAATCGCTAAGCCAAGTCCTGTGCCGCCGCTAGTTCTGTCTCGTGCATCAGATTGGCGGAAAAAAGGCTCACATAATTTGCCTAAATTTTGCGGTTCGACGCCCGGCCCATCATCACTGATCTCTATATAAATAGCATCGCTTAAACTCAATGTTAGGGTGATTGTTTGCTCTGCATATTTTATTGCGTTGCGTAAAACATTCTCTAGCGCACTGGCAATGAGACTCTCGTCACAATAAATATCAACATTGAGTTGACCATTTATAATTAATTGCTTATTGGTCTGTTTAGCTTCAAATTGCGCATCATTCAAAACATGATCAATAATGATCTGTAAGGATTGTTGATGCAGCGATAGCGCCTGACTTTTCGCCTCTAAGCGCGATACTTGCAGCACATCAGCGATCATTTTATCGAGCTGATTTGCTTCTTTTTCAATGCGTAATAAATAGGTTTGGTTTTCTTCTGGGGTCTGCATTTGCGCAAGACCCGTAGCCATTTTAAGGCGAGTTAGGGGGGAACGCAACTCGTGAGATATATCAGCCAATAAGCGCTTTTGTGCAGAAATCAGTTGCTCTAACTGACTTGCCATACTATTAAAGTCGCGGCCAAGTACGCCCAGTTCATCTTGCCTGTTTGGATCAATTTCAGCGCGCGCGGTTAAATCGCCGTCAGAGAGCTTAATTGCAGCTTGCTTTAAGTGATTAATAGGAGCAATTAGGTTACGACTAAATATAAAACTTAAAGTTAATGAAGCTAGTAAAGCAATGATCACTTTTAGCCAAATCGGCATCAGCTTTAACCGTATAAAAAAAGGTGGTTGATGATTCTCATCAATTTCGTATAGGTAAAATTGCCCCTCAGGAAGGTTTATTTTTATCGGTCCGAATGCTTGATAATACTCGGTAAAAATAATTTGTGGCGGCATGTTTTTAGTGAAATTAAGTAAACTTAAATCAATCTCACTTGATGGTACTCTGCTACTGATAGAATGATCTGGCTGATCTGAATTTAAATATAGTAACTTTTGTTTTGCAAGCCGCGGATGAGTTAAAATTTCGGCAATCGATTTATTATGTTTGACTACCATACGTTCGATGCCTTTGGCCGTGTATTGCAAGTTTTTCTGCATGGGCCCATGTAAGTTCTCATAACTGACTTGATTGGTCGCAATGTTACTTAAAAACACCAATGCAGTTATGGTGCCTATTACTGTTAGCCAAAACCACACAAAAATTTTAAAAAATAAAAAGTGTTTGGGGTGCTTAAGCCAAGCTAAACGAGTTTTGCTATTCTCCTTGGATAAAGACATAACCCGTTCCTCGCATGGTTTTAATACGTTCAGCACTATTAAATTCGGCAATTTTTTTGCGAATATTACTGACATGCATATCAATAGAGCGGTCAAAAGAAGCCAAACGTCTGCCTAGCACTTGTTCACTGATTTGTTCTTTACTGACCACTTCACCCGCATGTTTAACTAATAAGGCCAATACTTCATATTCAGTACCGGTTAGCCTCAATGGGTGTTCATCAACAGATGCTTCACGGGCCGCTAAATTGATAATGATATTATTCACACTGAGTTTATTAGAACTGTTATTGGTTAAACTGGTAATGTGTTCAATACGACGAGTAATCGCTTTAACCCGTGCGAGTAATTCACGATGATTAAATGGTTTAGGAATGTAATCATCAGCCCCTAGTTCAAGGCCAAAAATACGGTCAAAGTCTTCACCTTTGGCGGTTAGCATGATCACCGGCGTTAACTTTTTTTGCCTAAGTTGTTTAAGTACTTCAAAGCCATCGAGTTTTGGTAACATTACATCGAGTAAAATTAATGCATATTCTCGCTCAAGCGCTTGTTTTAAACCTTGCTCGCCATCGTGGGCAGATTCTATTTGAAACCCTTGCGCAATTAAGTACTCCGAGAGTAACTCACATAAACCGGTATCATCATCAATCATTAATAGTTTCATTTGCTCACCTTAACCACGCTGGAATAACTTCATTTTACGCCTTAACGCACTTAAAAGTGAACCTTTACACAACCTTTACATTGCTTTGCGTTGCTTTGCACTTGGTTAGTTATAGTGAACATAACAACTGAACAGGCAGTAAGTTCGCAACCAACCAAAGGTAATGATTATGACTATTTCAAGTAAAGTTTCTAAACTAGTATTAATTTGTGGATTAGCGACAGCAACATTAGGCACTGGCGCCGTAATTGCAAAAGAAGGCATGGCTCATAAACCTGGCCATTCTCAACAACACAAACAAGCACGCTTTTTACTCTCTGAGCGTGGCGTTAAAAAGCTTGATTTAACCGAGCAACAACAAACCCAGTTAAAAAGCATTTTTGCTGATCAAAAAGCGCAATATAAAGCGCTTCGTGGTACTGACAAAGAAGCGATGAAACAAGCTCGCGCGGCACATAAAGCACAAATGAAAGCATTATTAGATATGCCAACCTTTGATGAAGCCGCGGCAAAAGAGTTATTAGCGCAGCGCCAAAGCAAGGGCGAGCAATTTGGCTTAATCAACCTTAAAACGCAGCACCAAGTATGGCAAGTATTAAATGCCGAGCAACGTGAAAAGTATCAAGAAATTAAACAGCATATGCGTAAAAAAAGCCACAAAAAAGGTGACCACAAACGCAGCCGTGCTGAGCAAGCAGCAGGCTAAGTAATTACCAAAATTACTAAAGCGAAAAATGAAGCGCGGGAGAGCTCCCGCGCTTTTTTGTATTCACTTCTAGCCATCCATGTAGCGAGTTTACCTCGTCGCTGGCTTTCGTCACTTAAAGACTTTTTTGCACAAGGAGAAGTGAATGAGCGTAAATGAGAAGAAAAATGCCACGGGCTTCGAGCGACGAGCTTCGAATACAGCCTAGCAGCTAGTCACTTCCTAAAACCTAGGCCCTATTTTTACAATTACTTCTCTAAAAGCGCAGCGCCTTATAACCTCTTTGTGAATAAATTTTAATTGCGCGGGATAAAACCGCGCCTACGTACTGGTAGCAGGCTTTATATCACGCCATAATGCTAACTTGATAAGTCTACGTAAGTTACGTATATTTAAGCACATTCACAAGGCAAGCTAACCTTACGCACTTATGCTTGAGTGACGCAATGGGCTCGCCATTTCACCCGATGAAATAATCAATATTCGCGAAGCATTTAATATGTCGCGCGGGGTATTTGCAAACTTATTACATACATCGGCAAGAACCCTTGAAAACTGGGAGCAAGGCCGCAGCGCACCGAATGGTCAAGCTATTACTTTATTAAAGCTGGTGCAGCGCCATCCAGAAACATTGAATTATATAGCTGAATTGTAGAGTTGGCTTTTCTAGCCCCTATAATCTAGCACCTATGTTAGCTCTTTTATCGCATTACTTATGCCATCTAAACTCAGTGGATACATACGGTTATTCATTAGCTGCTTGATAAAATCAATTGATTGGTAATAACGCCAGTGTTCAACCGGTTGTGGGTTGAGCCAAGCGACTTTATCAAAGTGATTGGTGATGCGATTAAGCCATACACTACCAGGCTCTTCGTTGTAGTGTTCCACTGAGCCACCCGCATAGGCTATTTCATACGGGCCCATAGTGGCATCGCCGACAAATATGACCTTGTAGTCGCTGGTGAATTTGTTGATCAGCGTCATGGTGTCAATGACGTTTGAGTGGCGGCGTTGGTTGTCTTGCCAAACATGTTCATATAAACAGTTATGGAAGTAGTAAAATTCTAAGTGTTTAAACTCGCTGTGGGCGGCGCTAAATAGCTCTTCACAGGTGTGAATGTAGTCATCCATTGAACCGCCAATATCAAACAGCATTAATACTTTTACCGCGTTGTGGCGCTCTGGGGCCATTTTTACATCAAGCATGCCGCCTTGTTTGGCGGTAGCGCGAATGGTCTCGTTTAAATCGAGGGTGTCACTGGCGCCAGTGCGAGCAAATTTGCGCAGTTTTTTAAGCGCCAGTTTTATGGTGCGTGAGCCAATTTCGCGGTCAGAATCTAGATTACGGTATTCGCGCTTATCCCATACTTTTACCGCTTGGCGGTTGCGGTTGCCGTCTTGACCAATCCGCACGCCTTCTGGGTTGTAGCCATACGCGCCAAACGGCGATGTACCACCTGTGCCTACCCATTTATTGCCGCCGGCGTGGCGTTTTTGTTGCTCTTCTAGGCGCTGTTTGAGGGTTTTCATTAACTCATCAAGGCCGCCCATGGCTTTAAGTTGGGCTTTTTCTTCATCAGTAAGGTGTTTTTCAAACTCTTTGCGCAGCCAATCTTCGGGTAAGTTGTACTGCTGTTTTAAGCTCTCGAGTAAGTTGAGATCGGCAATGCCGCTAAAATAATCGGCAAACGCTTTATCAAAACGGTCAAAGTGGGTTTCGTCTTTAACCATAATGGTACGGGCTAAATAATAAAACCCGTCAACATCGGCAAATACCGCGCCTTTTTTTAGCGCGTTGATCAAATCAAGCAGCTCGCGCAAACTGACCGGTAAACGGTATTCACGCAGTTTGAAGAAAAACGCAACCAACATCTTAACGGCGACTCATAAAGGCAAGTTTTTCAATCAGGCTGATATCTTGCTCATTTTTTAAAAGCGCGCCAAACATTGGCATTAAACCGCCTTTTTGAGTTTTGTCATGCAGGGTTTTTGCGTCGATGTCTTCAGCCATTAGCAGTTTTAACCAATCAAGTAACTCGCTGGTGGAAGGCTTTTTCTTAATACCATTGACTTCGCGTAGATTAAAGAATACTTCCAGCGCTTGGCGTACTAAATCTTGTTTTACGTGTGGGTGGTGAACATCGATAATTTGCTGCATTTCATCACTTGATGGAAAATCAATGTAATGGAAAAAACAACGGCGTAAAAAGGCATCGGGCAGTTCTTTTTCGTTATTAGAAGTGATGATCACAATAGGGCGTTGTTTTGCGATTACACGCTTGCCGGTTTCATAAACATGAAACTCCATTTTATCGAGTTCTAATAGTAAGTCGTTCGGGAATTCGATGTCGGCTTTGTCTATTTCATCAATTAATAATACCGGGCGTTTGTTCTGTTCTTCACCATAGGTAAATGCCTGCCACAGTTTACCTTTAATAATATAGTTGCCAATGTCGTTTACGCGTTCATCGCCTAATTGGCTGTCACGCAAACGTGATACTGCATCGTATTCATACAAGCCTTGCTGGGCTTTAGTGGTCGATTTGATATGCCATTGGATAAGTGTGGTATCTAAACTTTTAGCCAGCTCCTCAGCCAGCATGGTTTTACCTGTGCCAGGCTCGCCTTTTATAAGCAGCGGCTTTTCCAGCAATATTGCCGCATTAACCGCTTGTTTTAACGCTGAACTTGCGATGTAGTTATCAGTAGAATTAAATTGCACGTAAATACCTATCTGGTCTGAGCAGTAAACAATATGGCTATCATGCCATAGTTAATCGGCTTCACCAAGGTATGCAAAGCGAGCAATAATTTGGCCGTCTTTTTCTATCGTTTCGCTAAACATACTCAATGGGCGTGCCCAAATGCCAAACTCACCATACAAGGCTTGGTAAATAACTAATTGTTCGTCGGTTTCACTGTGAGTGGCGACGTACAGAACTTTGTACTTTGGGCCTTTGTAGTGTTGGTATATGCCTGATTTGAGGGTATGTGGTTTTATTGCTGTAGTCATGTTTTGATCTCTTGTATAATTTGTCTTTGCACTTTTAATGCTAACTAATTTGCCAATACTATGAACTATATTTCGTTAGATGATTACAAAAAAGCCTGGGTTTTTCGTCATCAAGATGCGCCAGTAACAGAACAAGACCTTGCCTTAATTAAACCTATGAGCCATGAGCGTGCCGCTGTTTTATGGAGCACTATGGTGAGCCGTGAACATGACCATCCTGATTTTTTTGAAAAAACAGACTGGTGTGGCAACGAAGACAATTTCTCGCAAACAATTGCGTGGGAAGCAGCCTGGGAAGAGGGCGCAGAGCAATTGCCCGCAGAGATTTTAGCTCACCTTGATTGGCAAGCAAATACCACCATCTATTTTTGTATCGCCCGCGATAATATTATCGAAACCAGTTTTGATGTGTTCAAACGCAATTGGCAGAACTTTATGTTTTTAGCCGATGGTAGTCTATTGCTTGGTAAAAAGCGTAACGAAGTAGTGCAGTTTTTAGCAACTGGCGATGCAAAATTAGGCGTAAAGGCAGACGTTAAATAGTTTGAACTTGAGTTAGGTAAAGAGCAGAGCTTAAAAAGCAGTCAATACTGTGCTATAAAACAAGCAACTAGATGTTTTTGAGTACAATCGTTGGCTGCAAGCGACCCCTTTCAACAAGTCGATATTTGGCAATCTGATGCGCAGCGTGTGCTATACACACAGCTGTGTAATGCCTTTTATGCGCGAGAAATTGCTTTGTTAGTCGCTGAACCTAATGAGCAACGCCTGCGTAAACGATTAAAAAGCCTTCCTTTTTATATTGAACGTGCGGCAGCCGCGGTGGTTAATGGTCAGGTTCCTTTTCAGTTAGATCCCCATAATGGCAGTTGGCTTGATAAGCAAAAGTTGCAGCCGCCTAACGAAAAAAGTAATGATGATTTTTACCAAACACATAAAAAAGTGGGTTTAATTGTGCCGCTTTTACTCAATCGCGCAAATCAAACCCGTGTTGCAATAGACAGCATCGACCAAGTAAGCGACAATAAACTTCATTGTAATGAACATGGTTGGTTTGATGACCAAGGTCAGCCGCTTGAAGGGCAATCTGTGGTGTTATTAAAACCTACAAAAGCAACAATGGCCGCCGCATGCTGTGGCCATCAGTGGTCTTTTGCTAAACGCACGACACCGCGAACGTTATCACTGAGAGAAATGCTGCTAGCAGGCAATATCAATTGGCGCAATTTAAAACGTCCCCATGTTCGAGTTAAAAAAATATAATACCAGTCGCCTTAAGCGCATTATAAATTTGTACTGGTAGAGTAAAAATCAAGGAGTGTTTAATGCGACTGTTTCAACTCACGCTGCTGTGTTTAGCGTTATTTGTACAATACCGATTATGGTTTGGCCACAACGGTGTACAAGATTATAGTCGTTTACAAGCCGCTGTTACTGCTCATCAAGAAACCAACGCTCAACTACTTAAGCGAAATAAAGTACTTAAAGCTGACATTGAAGATTTAAAGCTTGGTCAAGAAGGGGTGGAAGAGCGTGCCCGTAATGAATTAGGGATGATCAAACCCGGCGAAACATTTATTCGTGTTTTACCTGGGCAACAATTAAATGAAAACTAATTATACCCTTGCCGTTATAGTCCCAGCCGCTGGTGTGGGAAGTCGGATGCAACACTCGGCCCCTAAGCAATACATACGTTTGGCAGGCAAAACCATTCTTGAGCATACGCTGGTTAAATTAGCGCAACTTAAACAAGCAGCCAGTATTATAGTGGTGATCAGTGATGAAGACCCATACTTTGACTCTCTGGAATTTATTGATCAGCGTATTGTCCGTGCCAGCGGCGGCAAAGAACGCGCAGACTCAGTACTGAATGGTTTATTAGTCCTTGCAGATAACCCGCCTGATTGGGTGTTAGTGCATGATGCGGCAAGGCCGTTAGTGACACTTGCAGATATTGAGCGCTTACTAACTGAATGTATTAGCGCAGATGAAGGTGGCATTTTAGCCAGTAAAGTGAAAGATACCATTAAGCGTGGCACCACACATAGTGAGCAAACCGTACCACGAGATGACTTATGGCAAGCGTTGACTCCGCAATTATTTAAGTATCAGGAGTTAACGCAGGCACTACAAACTGCGCTCGCTCAGCAGGTAACAATTACTGATGAAGCCTCGGCAATTGAGTGGGCAAAGAAGCCCGTTCGGCTGGTGGCGGGGCGCAGCGATAATATTAAAATAACCACCCCAGAAGATTTAGATTTAGCCAACTTTTTACTCCAAAAACAACACAGTGAGAATGCATCATGATTCGAATCGGCCATGGCTTCGATGTCCATAAATTTGCTGGCGAAGGCCCGTTAACTATTTGTGGTGAAAAGATTGCTTACCCACAAGGCTTTTTAGCGCACTCAGATGGTGATGTTGCTATTCATGCATTATGCGATGCTATTTTAGGTGCATTGGCGATGGGCGATATTGGCAAACACTTCCCTGATACCGCCAGTGAGTATGAGAATATAGACAGCCGTATTTTATTACGCCATGTGGTTGATTTAGCAAAACAGCAAGGCTATGTACTGGGCAATGCCGATGTCACGATAGTGGCACAAGCGCCAAAGATGCTACCGCACATTCAAGCTATGCGTACTAATTTAGCCGCTGATTTAAATGCTGAGATTAGCCAAGTAAACGTAAAAGCCACCACCACGGAAAAGCTCGGTTTTGAAGGCCGTAAAGAAGGTATTTCAAGTCATGCCGTAGTGCTCATGAGCAAGCAATCACTATGAGCGAGCTAAATTATTTATACGGTGCGCCATTATCTAAAGCTGATTTTAAAACCACCGCTGAAGATTTTATGGTTGATGAAGACTTAGGCATAGAATTTACTGGTAGTGGTGAACATGTTTGTTTGCAGGTGGTAAAAAAAGGCGAAAACACCCAATACGTTGCTAAGTTACTTGCTCAAAAAGCCGGTATTTCGCCACGTGACGTAAGTTACGCCGGTATGAAAGATCGCCACGGTGTATGTAGCCAATGGTTTAGTGTGCCAGTACCAATTAAAAAAGACATTGATTTTACTGAGCTTAACAGTGAATCACTGTTTATCATTGCTCAGCAACGCCATAATCGTAAGCTACGTACGGGTTGCCATAAAGGTAATAAATTTACCATTACGCTACGCAATGTCACCCAGCCGTTAGATATCCTTTGTAGAATTAATGCCGTACGTGCCGGTGTACCAAACTATTTTGGTGAACAACGCTTTGGTCATGATGGGCACAACCTTGAAATGGCCAAGCGAATGTTTGCCGGTGAGCGCATTCGTGACAAAAAACTGCGCGGTTTAATTATCTCTGCGGCACGCTCTTACGTGTTTAATCAAATCGTGAACTTACGTGTTGCTGAGCACGGCTTGGCGAAAACCATGCACCGTGAAGTGTTTATGCTCAGTGGTAGTAATGCTTTTTTTGAAGATGCCATTAGCGATGAAAATATCGCACGACTTGCCTCTGGCGACATTATGATGTCAGCACCTTTGGTCGGCAAAAGTGAAAAAGGCCTCACCGCACAAGAAAAAATATGGCTAGAGCCGTATCAAGATTGGTGTGAAGGGCTTGGTGAGTTAGGACTTAAAAATGAACGTAGAATGCTGCGTTTGATACCACAAGATTTAACCGTTGCAACGATTGACGAAACCACCATTAAATTAAGTTTTGGCCTTCCTAAAGGCACCTTTGCCACGGCATTATTACGTGAGCTGGTGGACTACACAGATGCAAGCCCCCGAGTACATAAAAAACAGGACGCTGAAAATGAAAATTCTGCTAAGTAATGACGATGGCGTAAATGCAAAAGGCATTGCGGTGCTGTACCAAGCGCTGACGCAAATTGCTGAGGTTACCTTAGTGGCGCCTGATCGCAATTGCAGCGGTGCAAGCAACTCATTAACCTTAATGAATCCACTGCGGGCCACCACGCTTGATAACGGCTTTATTTCGGTCAATGGCACACCAACCGATTGCGTACATTTGGGTGTGAATGAATTACTGACTGAAAAGCCCGACTTGGTGGTTGCGGGTATTAATCACGGCGCCAATTTAGGGGATGATACTTTGTACTCAGGTACCGTCGCAGCTGCAACCGAAGGCCGTCATTTAGGCTTGCCCGCAGTGGCCGTATCTTTGTGTTCAAAAGAAGGCAATCATTTTGAAACGGCAGCAGCGGTGACTGTAAGCATAATTAAAGAGCTGGCTTCTCATCCACTGCCAAAAGATCAAATCATTAATATCAATGTGCCAGATATTCCATTAGCTGAGCTAAAAGGCGTGCAAGTTACCCGTTTAGGTGCGCGCCATAAAGCCGAAACCATGACAAAACAACAAGATCCATGGGGCCGTGATATTTATTGGTACGGTGTTTTGGGCGCTGAAAGCGATGCCGGTGAGGGCACTGACTTTTATGCTATCAATAATGGCTATGCCTCGGTTACACCATTAAGTGTTGATATGACGGCGAAAGACAGTTTGATAGCGGTAGGAAATTGGCTGAAAACAATGGAGATCAACGGTGCTGGCTAATTATACTCGCAGCGCTCGTGCGCTGGCTGAATTATTACAGCGTGAGGGGGTTGAAGATAGTGTGGTGCTCAGTGCTATTGCTGATATTCCACGGCATTTGTTTATTGATGATGTGCTTAAACACAAAGCATATCAAAATACAGCATTGCCAATCGGCCAAGGGCAAACAATCTCACAGCCATATATTGTTGCGCGAATGACGGAGCTGTTACGTTTAGCGGGAGTACGTGAAAAAGTGCTCGAAATTGGCACAGGTTCAGGTTACCAAACCGCGATACTGGCTAAAACCTTTACAAAAGTATTTTCGGTGGAACGCATTAAAGCGTTACAATGGCAAGCTAAGCGCCGTTTACATAACCTCGATCTTTATAACGTGTCCATGAAACATGGCGATGGTTGGCAAGGTTGGCAATCGCAAGCGCCATTTGATGGCATTATTGTCACTGCTGCAGCATCGCAGGTACCGCAAGCATTACTTGACCAACTCAGTGATGGTGGGGTGATGATTGCACCAATAGGTAATGAAGATCAACAACTGGTTATGGTTGTGCGCGAAGGCGAAAAATTTACTCAACATGTTATTGCGCCAGTTAGGTTTGTGCCTTTAGTGCCTGGCGATATTGAATAGGAAGTCACTTTGAAATTGTTTACCAAGTTGTATGATATGGCATTAGTGTGGGCAAAGCATCGCCACGCCGAGCGTTATTTAGCAGGGATGAGTTTTGCTGAATCAGTTATTTTTCCTATTCCACCGGATGTCATGCTCGCGCCTATGTCGCTTGCACAACCTAGCAAAGCATGGCGTTATGCAACATTTGCTACTGTTGCTTCTGTACTTGGTGGTGTGTTTGGTTATTTATTAGGGTTTTGGTTATTTGAGCCTGTAGTCGAGCCATTAATTGCGCAAATGGGCTGGCAAGAAAAGTTTAATACCGCCTTAAATTGGTTTAAAGATTATGGCGTATGGGTGGTGTTTTTAGCTGGTTTTTCGCCAATACCTTATAAAGTGTTTACCATAGGTGCAGGGCTTTTACACATGGCGTTTTTACCTTTTTTATTAGCATCTGCTGTTGGCCGTGGCGCGCGTTTCTTTTTAGTCTCAGCACTAATGAAATGGGGTGGAGTAAAAATGGAGCAAAAATTACGTCAATATGTTGAAGCACTTGGCTGGGGATTAGTGATTTTAGTGGTGGTTGCATACTTTTTACTACGTTAAGCATTAAAAACCACAGTTATTAATACAAGGAGCAAAACACCATGAATAAGCGGTACATTTTCTATGTTACTTTATTTACAAGTGTTTTGCTCAGTGCTTGCTCTTCTCGTCAAGCTCCTGCTCCAGTCAGTAGTTTAAATACCAGCGTTAAACCTTATACTAGTAGAGTTAATATTAATGGCGACCGCTACACGGTTAAAAAAGGCGATACGTTATACTCGATAGCCTTTAGCGCTCAGCAAGATTTCCGCACGCTGGCAAAAAATAATGATATACCAGCCCCTTATATTATCCGCCCAGGGCAAACAATCTCTTTTAAAAACGTACCTAAAAAAATTAAAAAGCACAAAAAATATACGAAACCGAGTAAAAAGTCTACAAATGAAACACAAAAAAATAACAAAAAATTAAAGAAAGATCTTGATCAGCCAAAACAACGAGAGTATGTTCAAAAACAAGC
This sequence comes from Pseudoalteromonas prydzensis, assembly GCF_011050055.1. Taxonomy (GTDB): domain Bacteria; phylum Pseudomonadota; class Gammaproteobacteria; order Enterobacterales; family Alteromonadaceae; genus Pseudoalteromonas; species Pseudoalteromonas prydzensis_A. The sequence goes on from NZ_DRGM01000176.1 coordinate 31,629, forward strand.
TAATAGAAAAGTTAGTAATACTAATAGTTTGCCCTCCACGAAAGTTCAGTGGTCGTGGCCAGCTAAAGGAACAGTAACGCAGCGGTTTTCAAGCAAAGAAAATGGCTATAAAGGGTTACAAATTACTAATAAAAAAGGTGTCGCTGTTTTTGCCGCAGCACAAGGGACAGTTGTTTATGCGGGTAATGCACTTAGGGGATACGGTAATTTAATTATTTTGAAACATAATGATGATTACCTTAGTGCTTATGCACATAACTCTAAGTTGTTAGTTAAAGAAAAACAGGATGTGAAAGCTGGGCAAAAAATTGCAGAGATTGGCAGTTCAGATTCTGACGTAACGGCATTGCGTTTTGAGATCCGTTATCGAGGACAAGCTGTTAATCCCGAGAAGTATTTGCCTTAGCTATCGGGTATTGATCACAGTGATATAAGATCACTTATTTGCTTGAGGGTACGCTCATGGGTAACACAGCAAAAATAGAGAAAACGAAAAACGCGGTTGATGATAAATTTGATGATATAGCGGTAGAAGATGCTGCTTCTGAATTATTAGATGACGTCGATAAAGATGATGATAAAGAAGATGAAATATTTGCCAAAGAGGAAATCACTAAGAATTTAGATGCGACTCAACTATATCTAGGTGAGATTGGTTTTTCACCGCTGTTGAGCGCCGAAGAAGAAGTGTTTTTTGCCCGCAAAGCGTTAAAAGGCTGTAGTGCCTCCCGCAAACGCATGATTGAAAGTAACCTCCGTTTAGTTGTAAAAATCGCCCGCCGTTATAATAATCGTGGCCTTGCGTTACTTGATTTAATTGAAGAAGGTAACCTTGGCTTGATCCGCGCGGTTGAAAAATTTGACCCTGAACGTGGTTTTAGATTTTCTACTTATGCGACTTGGTGGATCCGTCAAACCATTGAACGTGCCATCATGAATCAAACTCGCACAATTCGTTTACCAATCCATGTTGTAAAAGAGCTAAATGTTTATTTACGCACCGCACGTGAACTAACCCAAAAGCTCGATCATGAACCGACAGCAGAAGAAATTGCAGCCTCTTTAGATAGACCCGTTGAAGACGTTACTAAAATGCTGCGTTTAAATGAAAAAATCACCTCTGTAGATACGCCCATTGGCGGCGAAAATGACAAAGCATTGCTAGATATCATCGCCGATGAAAAAGGTTTTGGCCCGGAAGGTGAAGTCCAAAACAATGATATTAATAAGCATATTGTTGACTGGTTAGGTGAGCTTAATCCTAAGCAACGTGAAGTGCTTGCTCGTCGTTTTGGTTTATTAGGCTATGAGCCATCAACGCTTGAAGATGTTGGCCGTGAAATTGGTTTAACCCGTGAGCGAGTAAGACAAATTCAAGTAGAGGCACTACGCCGCTTAAAAGATATTTTACAACATGAAGGGTTAAGCACTGATAGCTTGTTTGATCAGTTCTCATAACACACAAAAATAGACACACATTATAGCCAAATTTGAGTAGCTGAAGAGATAATCTCTTCAGCTATTTTTTTGCTCAAATTTAAAGTAATGCTTTTAATTTATAAAGTAAGTCTTGGGCTTGACGCGGGCTTAAGTCATCTACATCAATCTCAGCGAGTTGTGCTTCTACCTGTGATGGTTCAGCTGCAAATAATGAGGGCTGTACTGCATTAATATCGGCAGTAACTGGCTGATGATTTTCGAGCATTTTAAGCTTTTGCTTAGCTTGTTTGATCACGGCTTTTGGTACCCCAGCTAGGGCGGCTACTTGCAAACCAAAGCTTTTGCTTGCAGCGCCATCAAGTACCGTATGCATAAAGGCAATGGTGTCGTTATGCTCTATTGCATCTAAATGAACATTCACCAGTCCAGCTTGTTGCTCGGCAAGTTCGGTTAATTCAAAATAATGGGTGGCAAACAAGGTTTTTGCCGATATTTTTGATGCTAAATGATCCGCAGTTGCATAAGCCAGTGATAGACCATCGTAAGTACTGGTGCCACGGCCAATTTCATCCATTAGCACGAGTGACTGCGCGGTAGCATTGTTTAAAATAGTGGCGGTTTCAGTCATCTCGACCATAAAAGTTGAACGCCCTGATGCTAAGTCATCGCTGGCGCCAATGCGGGTAAATATACGGTCGATATTACCAATCTTAGCGCTGTCTGCTGGCACAAAGCTACCAATGTGCGCCATTAACACAATAAGTGCTGTTTGGCGCATATAGGTTGATTTACCACCCATATTTGGCCCTGTGATGATCAGCATTTTACGCTGTGCATTAAGCTCTACAGGGTTGGCGATAAATGGGTCTTTCATGACTTGTTCAACCACTGGGTGGCGGCCTTGCTTGATGCTGATATCGTCACTATCACAAAGTTCAGGTTTAGCATAATTAAGCGCAATCGCACGCTCAGCTAAGTTATTTAGCACATCTAAATCTGCCAATGCGGCTGCCATCATTTGTAGCTGCTCAATGTGTGGAGCAATAAACTCAAACAGTTGTTCGTATAGCTGTTTTTCAAGCGCCAGTGCTTTTGATTGGCTGCCTAGTACTTTGTCTTCGTGCTCTTTAAGCTCAGGAATTATATAACGTTCATTATTCTTAAGCGTTTGGCGACGAATATAATCAGCGGGCACTAAATGTGCATTGGCACGACTTACTTCAATAAAAAAGCCATGCACGCGGTTATAACCGATTTTAAGGGTGCTAATACCGGTGCGTTCACGCTCGCGCTGTTCGAGTTGTTCAAGAATGTCGGTAGCGCCTTGACTGAGTGAACGCCACTCATCGAGTTCACTGTTGTAACCTGGGGCAATTACACCGCCATCACGAATAAGTACCGGTGGGTTTTCAATCACGGCTTGTTCGAGTAATTGCTGTAACTCAGGTAATTCAGGAGATTGCGCAACGATTTGACTAATACGTGGATCGCTGGCATCGGTTAATAATTGGTGTAATGGTGCAAGGGCTTGCAGTGCACTGCGCAAACGGGTTAAATCGCGCGGACGAGCGGTCCACAAGGCTAAACGAGCAATAACTCGTTCTATATCACCTATTTGTTTTAATGACTCATGTAGCTCACCACACAGCTGTACGTCGATAATGGCACTAATGGCATTGAGGCGAGCATTAAGTTCAGGTTTAGAACGTATTGGCGTATGAATACGACGCTTTAATAGCCGTGATCCCATCGCTGTTGCTGTTTTATCAAGTACTTGTGCTAAGGTGTTTTCAAAACCACCAGAAAGATTGACTGTCAGCTCTAAGTTTTTACGGGTGGCGGCATCTAAGATCACCGCATGTTCGTTATGCTCTAAAGTGATGGCGCGAATATGGGGAAGGGCAATACGTTGCGTGTCTTTCACATATTGCATAAGGCAACCGGCGGCAACTAATGCAGCAGTTGCTTTATCAACCCCAAAACCGACTAAATCTTTAGTACCAAACTGCTCGCATAACAAATGTTGGGCGGTGTCTAAATCAAACTCCCACTCAGGGCGACGACGAATACCTTTAATATGCTCAATTAAATGAAAATTGCTAAAGTCTTCGCTATAAAGTAATTCTGCCGGTGCTAAGCGTTGTAAGGTTGAACTGAATGCTTCTTCAGTATTTACTTCAACAATATTAAAACGGCCTGAGTTAATATCTAAGTAGGCAACCCCAAATACACCTTTTTTACTTTGCCAAACGCTGGTCAGTAAATTATCTTGGCGCTCTTGTAATAATGCTTCATCAGAAATAGTCCCTGGGGTAACAATACGTACCACTTTACGTTCAACAGGCCCTTTACTGGTCGCAGGGTCGCCTATTTGCTCACATATGGCTACTGATTCACCCATTTGTACTAAGCGGGCTAAATAGTTTTCTACCGCATGATAGGGGACGCCTGCCATCGGAATAGGATCGCCGCCGGCTTTACCACGGTGAGTTTGTGAAATATCAAGCAGTTGCGCAGCGCGCTTAGCATCATCAAAAAATAGCTCGTAAAAGTCACCCATGCGATAAAACATTAAAATATCACGATGCTCAGATTTTATTTTTAGATACTGCTGCATCATTGGCGTTTGTTGACTTATAGTGTGTGGTGCATAAAGATCGAACGACATGTATTTACCCAAAGGCTGAATATGGAATTACATCAAGAGATTAAAACACTTGCTGCACAATTAGGGGCTATTTTAACGGATAAACGCTTATGGATCACTAGTGCTGAATCATGTACTGGTGGAGGAGTCAGTTATGCGCTAACAGATACCCCAGGTAGCTCGGCGTATATTGACCGTGCATTCGTCACTTACAGTAATCAAGCAAAGCAGGATTTACTGGGTGTTGCAGAGCAAACCTTAGCTTTATATGGCGCAGTGAGCGAGCAAACAGTGTTGCAAATGGCGGCCGGTGCTTGCAAGGCCGCTGGGGCTGATATTTCGGTTGCGGTATCGGGTATTGCAGGCCCTGGTGGTGGCAGTGCAGAAAAACCAGTGGGTTTAGTATGGTTTTGTGTTCAAATTGGCGATAAACAGTATCCGAGTCAACAACTATTTGCTGGTGATAGAGCGCAAGTTAGGCTGCAAGCCATTGTTTATTCTTTAAAAACTATTATAGAAAAGATAAATTGATAAAATTAGCTTGATACTGTGATTTCATACAGTATACTTGTCTGCATTAGCTGGATTTGGAGAGTAAAATGAACGATAACAAACAAAAAGCATTGGACGCTGCTTTATCTCAAATTGAACGTCAATTTGGTAAAGGCTCAATTATGAAATTGGGTGACAACAAAGCGTTAGATATTGACGCTATATCAACGGGCTCTCTGGGCATTGATATCGCATTAGGCATAGGTGGTTTACCTATGGGACGTATTGTTGAGATATATGGCCCTGAATCATCAGGTAAAACCACGCTAACATTACAAGTTATTGCTGAAGCACAAAAAGAAGGTAAAACCTGCGCATTCGTTGATGCTGAGCACGCACTTGATCCAATTTACGCTCAAAAATTAGGCGTGAACATTGATGAATTATTAGTTTCCCAACCAGATACCGGTGAGCAAGCGCTAGAGATCTGCGACATGTTAGTACGCTCAAGCGCGGTTGACGTGGTTGTGGTCGACTCGGTTGCTGCATTAACACCAAAAGCCGAAATTGAAGGCGACATGGGCGATTCGCACATGGGTCTACAAGCACGTTTAATGTCACAAGCATTACGTAAGCTAACCGGTAATATCAAACGTTCTAACACTTTATGTATTTTCATTAACCAAATCCGTATGAAAATTGGTGTTATGTTTGGTAACCCTGAAACCACTACCGGCGGTAACGCACTTAAATTCTACGCGTCAGTACGTTTAGATATTCGTCGTATCGGCTCTGTTAAAGAGGGCGATGAAGTGGTGGGTAACGAAACCCGCGTTAAAGTAGTGAAAAACAAAGTTGCTCCACCGTTTAAACAAGCTGAATTTATTATCATGTACGGTGAAGGTATCTCTAAACATGGTGAGTTAATTGATTTAGGCGTTAAGCATAAGTTGGTTGAAAAAGCAGGTGCTTGGTACAGCTACAATGGTAATAAAGTTGGTCAAGGTAAGTCTAACTCAATCAAGTTCTTAAAAGAGAACCCTGAGATTTCAAATGAGATTGAAGGTAAGTTACGTGACATGTTGTTATTAAAAGCGACAATCAAGCCTGACGATGTTGAAGATGCTTTACTAGCAGATGATGCTGAGCTTTAAAGGTATTGAATAAGCGCGATTTGACCCGAGCTTAATCGTAAAAAAGCCGCTAAATTATTTAGCGGCTTTTTTGTGTTTATAGTTTGCTAGCTTATAGCTGCCAATTTACTGAGACTGCATAGTTACGTGGTGCACCGTAGTAACCTTGCTCCCAATACAGACTATGGATGTATTTTTCATTAGTGACGTTATTAACATTGAAAGACACGCCGATATTATCGGTAATATCGTAAGTCGCCATCAGGTTTAAGATACCGAATGCATCTTGTTTGGTAACAGGTATAACACCCAGCGCTGTAATTGGCTGAATACGTTTCGTGTCATCTTGCCAGCGGTAATTTAAGCCAAACGTTAGCCCTTCAATTTCAGGCACTTTATGAGTAACAGCAAGTTTATACTGATTTTTTGGGGTATAATTTTTAACTAGCTCATCACCGTCGATATTGATGTTGCTATAACTGAAACTAGTACTGAGAGTGTCAGTTATTTTACCGCTAAGCTCCACTTCAAAACCATCACTGTTAATGCCGTCTGCGCCATAGTAACGGGTGTCATCAGGTGCGGAGCCTGGAATTGCAACCGCAAGACCAACTTGCTTGGCATCAAAGTACGCAAGGGTAACAAACAGATCACTATCTAGTAATTGTGCTTTTACGCCTATTTCACTGCTTTTACCTGTGATTGGATCGAGGTAATCTCCATTGATCTCTCGCTCTGTCTGCGGCACAAATGTTTCTGTGTAGCTGGCATACGCTGCTAGATTGTCGTTAATATCGTACACAGTGCCAAAATAAGGAATGGTTTTATCCGCTTTTTTATCTTTGGCAACACCATACGACATACCTTTAGACTGCCAGTTAACTTGACTAACACCGGCCAAAAAGCTGAGTGAGTCGGTAGCACGAATACGCGTAGAAATATAAGCAGAACGTTGTCTGTTCGTAACATCTCCACCGGTTAAGCCATCCGCAAGCGTTGCCACTGGCGCTACGCCATCCCAGCCACCAAGCTCTGGCATGGGAGGATAACCATTGCCCGTGGTGTTGTCATACAGTGACTTATCATAATTATCCATATCAGCTTGGTTTACCCCAAACGACAGGTCATGTTCCATACCGAACAAATTAAATTTACCCGCAGCGTATAAATCAAAAATATCGTGCGTATCTTTATGGTCATACTCACTGGCATAACCCGTTAAGCCAAGGCCGGTTTCACGATCTGGAGTACCATAAACATAGAATAACTCAGAATCTTGCTCATTCACTAAATGCGCGTAATTTGCTTTTAAAAACCAGGTATTTGTGATGCTTTGTTCAACTGAGATAAAAACTTGTTCAGTCGAGTTATTCCAGTATGACCAATCAGATGCTGTGCTTGTCGACACATCAAAATTTGTTGCGCTGCCATCGCTATAATAAAGTGGTAATGCTCCCCAAAGTGGGCTGTCGGCATCTTTTTGTTGATTGACATAATTTACCGATAAAGTCGTACTGTCGGTAAGCTGGCCTTCATAGGCAAGGTAGTAAATAGTTTTATCTTGCTCGTAGCGATCTAAGTATGAGTCTGTTTTTTGCTTAGTAAACGCAACACGAACAGCCTGATTTTCAGTTAACGCCGTTGCAGCGTCGAGTTCCAAGCGTTTGTTATTCCATGAGCCATAAGAGGCAGAAGCACTAACTTTAGTTTGATATGTTGGCTTTTTTAGCACCATGTTAACGGTTGCAGAAGGGTTACCAGCGCCTGTCATTAAACCATTTGCGCCGCGAACAACTTCTACGCTTTCAAAAATAGAAGTATCAAGGGTACCTTGAATCGAGCCGTTATCTTGTGGGGTGCCCATGCCGTTTACTTGGAAGTTAGTAATTTCAAAACCACGGGCTTTAAAATAGGTGCGATCTGTTTCTATTTGTTCAACGGTGACACCGGGGGTTGTTTCTAAAACTGCATTGATATCATCGAGAGAAAAATCGTCCATTAAGGCGCGCGATATAACCGAGATCGATTGCGGCGTTTCTTTAATGGTTAAACCCAATTTTGTTGCTGACTGAGCATCTTCCGTAATGTAGTTTTTATGGTGTTGTCCATACACAGCTATCTTTTCAAGGGGGTCATTGTTGTTATTTTCTTCAGTTGCGTGAGCAACACCACCTAAAGCGAGCGAGGTAAACACTGCTAATTTAGATAAACGTAAAAACTGCGGGGCAGACATGTGACATTCCATAAAGTTCAAAAGAAGCACGTAATTTAATCTAAATGACAATGATTTGCAATTCTGTGTTGTGTTTTAGTTAATAAAAAGTGTGATTGGTGGGCAATAAAAAAAGCGGCCAAAGCCGCTTAAGGAAGTAATATAATTTTATTTTTAACTTAGAATGCGTACTTCACTGAGAACTGTAAGCGTTCCATATCGCCATCTACGCCACTTTCTAGTTCACGCTCTGCATGTTTAAACTCAGCACCAAAGGTTAAGCGTTTAACCGGTGAGTATAGAATGTTTGCGCTATAGCTTTGACTAGACTCGGTCGGATCACCTGAAATTGAAAGTAAGTCTGTGTTGTTATCGGCTGAGAAAAACGAGTATAAAAAGGTCGAACGCCATTTGCTGTTCCATTTATGTTGATAAGCGATAAAACCAGACGTTGAATCAATCGCATCTAAATCATTACCGTTAAGTACCGCACCATGTGCTACATTAACGCCAACATAGCGACCTAAACCTTTACCTTGGGTAAGCATAAATTTAAGGTTGTCTTCACCAAACTTCACCATACCCGATGCACTGATACCAAATGAGGTTTCATCGGCATCAACACCGCCAACCTTGTACGTTAATTGGCGAGCAAGTGCAGCAACGACAAAGTTACCCCAATCTGCTTTGTGCGTGTAGCGTGCAGTAAAATCAGGCAATGAAGCATCATCGGTTACTGCCATTCCACCACCTGGTGTAGTAATTGTGCTTTCTGGATTTTCTAAAGAGAAAGACCATGCGCCCGTAGTGTATTTAATTTGAGATTGACGCACAAATACAGTGCCTTCTGCTGGGCCTATAAAATCAAGAGCCTCTGGTAATGCACCTACGTTTTGAAAGTTTGACCATGTTTGACCAAATAACCAGCCGTCATAGGAAATAAAGGCATGGCGAATACGCGGAGAATATGAATTAGAAACACGTTCGTTACCACCTGGCGCCGAGGCTAAAAAATCGAGCTCTATATGTGTTTTAACGGTTTTACCGTTATCTAATAATGTCGCAGTGCCAAAGTTAAAGCGAGATTCACGTGCGTGCATATCAAATACTGCATCTGAGTTGTCATCGTTACCAACAGGGGTTGTGCTTGGAACATAAAAGTCACGGCCAACGCTTGTACCAGCAGGCGCACCCGCTGAATAATCACTCCACATTGCGTCGAGTTTTACATAACCGCCATAAGTAACATCAGTGCCACCAATGGTTGCTGCCTGAGCTGTGGCTGTCAGTGCGCACAGTACGGCAGTGGCGGTAAGTGTTTTTAATGCTATTGCTTTAGTTGTCATAGTCAAAGTCCTATTCTGGGCTACTTGTTGCATTATTGTAATTATGTTGTGATACCACTTTTGATTAAGTATGCTCTTTACTCAATTACCTATTGGTCTATTAGACTAAGGTGGCAGGTTGCTTTGTAACGCAACCAAATCATTAACACCTTGTATTAATAGTGCAAAAACTTAATATTTGAAAGTATGTTTGGGTACATAGAAATAAATCAAAGATAATACAACTAAGGTCTAATACTTTCGTTCGCTATGCTGAGTGATCCTTAAGATAGGCCTTAGGCAAGTAATTAAAATGGAGACGAGTATGTCACAAAGTATCTATCCAGTTCCTGCACAGATCAAGAATGCAGCCTTAGTTGATAACGATAAATATAATACACTTTACAAGCAATCTATTGATGACCCTGAAGGTTTTTGGGCAGAGCACGGTAAACGTCTCGATTGGTCAACACCTTTCACGAAAGTGAAAAACACCTCTTTTGATAAAGGCCATATCAGTATTAAATGGTATGAAGATGGCGAACTTAATGCTTCCTATAACTGTATTGACCGCCACCTTGCGACTAAAGCAGATAAAACCGCTTTAATTTGGGAAGGTGACGATCCATCGCAAAGTGAACATATTTCTTATCAACAACTGCATGACGAAGTGGCAAAATTTGCCAACGGTTTGAAAAAACTCGGTGTGAAAAAAGGCGATCGTATCGCGATTTACATGCCCATGTCACCGCAAGCTGTTTATGCAATGCAAGCATGTGCGCGTTTAGGCGCCATTCACTCTGTGGTTTTTGGTGGTTTTTCACCATCAGCGATTGCAGATCGGATTAAAGATTCAGGCGCTAAAATTGTCATTACTTCTGACGAAGGCCGCCGTGCAGGTAATACTGTGCCGCTAAAAGCCAATGTTGATGAAGCCGTAGCGCAACAGTCGGTCACTACCATCGAACACGTTGTTGTACATCAGTTAACGGGTGGCGACGTACAATGGCATGAACATGATGTATGGTGGCATGATTTAGTTGCTGATCAAGCCGCAGAGTGTGCACCAGAGCCGATGAATGCAGAAGATCCACTCTTTATTCTTTACACTTCAGGTTCAACAGGTCAGCCTAAAGGGGTGGTGCATACCACCGGTGGTTATTTAGTATATGCATCGATGACTCACGAATATGTGTTTGATCTAAAAGAAGATGATATCTTTTGGTGTAGCGCCGATGTGGGCTGGATCACAGGTCACAGCTATATAGCATACGGCCCATTAGTTAATGGCTGTACGCAAGTCTTATTTGAAGGTGTACCAACGTATCCAACCGCAGGGCGTATGGGTGAAGTGGTTGATAAGCACAAGGTGACTATTCTATATACAGCACCAACGGCAATTCGTGCACTGATGGCCAAAGGCGATGAGCCAACAGCAACTTCAAACCGCGATAGCCTACGTATTTTGGGCTCGGTGGGTGAGCCAATCAATCCAGAAGCGTGGACTTGGTATTACGAAAGCATTGGTAAGAGTAACTGCCCAATTGTCGATACTTGGTGGCAAACCGAAACCGGTGGCATCATGATCACGCCTTTACCTGGCGCGACGGATATGAAACCAGGTTCCGCAACACGGCCATTCTTTGGTATTGCGCCCGCACTATTTGATGCAGAAGGTAACACTTTGGAAGGCGCAGTTGATGGGAATTTAGTTATTCTTGATAGCTGGCCATCACAAGCTCGTACTGTTTACGGCGATCATGAACGTTTTGAACAAACTTATTTCTCAGCTTATCCGGGTGTGTACTTCACGGGTGACGGTTGTCGCCGTGATGAAGATGGTTACTACTGGATCACCGGCCGTGTTGATGACGTGCTAAACGTATCAGGACATCGCTTAGGTACTGCCGAAATTGAAAGTGCATTGGTTGCTCACCCTGCGGTTGCCGAAGCCGCTGTAGTAGGTTACCCGCACGATATTAAAGGCCAAGGTATTTATGTTTACCTTACGCCAAACGAAGGTGTAACGGTCAGTGACGAATTAACCAAAGAAGTACGTAACTGGGTTCGTAAAGAGCTTAGCCCAATTGCTTCGCCAGATATGATCCAATGGTCACCCGGTTTACCGAAAACTCGCTCAGGTAAGATCATGCGCCGTATTTTACGTAAGATCGCTGCAAATGAGCACGAGCAACTAGGTGATACCTCAACACTTGCAGACCCAGGTGTGGTTGATGAATTAATCGAGAACCGATTAAATCGTTAAATATGCGTTAAAAACTTGATTAGAAGTTGATTCTAAACGTAGTATATCGGCTGTCAGCTATTCGATAGATGGCAGCCGAATTCATTAGGAGTGAACCATGAGTCAGTTTTTAATAGCGGATGACCACCCGTTATTTCGCGAAGCACTAAAAGGGGCATTAACTGCAAAGTTTGACGACTTAGAAGTTTTCGAATCAGAAAATTTTGCAACAACATTGCAGGTGTTAAGTGAACAAGAAGATTTAGATATCTTATTACTAGACCTACATATGCCAGGTAGTGGCGATTTATATGGCCTAATTCGCATTCGTGAAGATTACCCAAGTTTACCGATTGCCGTTGTCTCTGGCAGTGAAGATATCAATATTGTTTCAAAAGTAATGAGCTATGGGGCGATGGGATTCATTCCTAAATCTTCATCATCAGATGATATTGCCGGAGCAATTAATCAAATACTCGATGGCGATGTATGGCTACCACCCGAGCTTAAAGACAAAGTAGCGAGCGTTACCAACGAAGATAAAGAAATCGCCGCTCAAGTTGCCTCACTCACGCCACAGCAATATAAAGTGCTGCAGTACTTGCACGAAGGTTTGTTGAATAAACAGATCGCCTATGAACTACATATTTCAGAAGCAACGATCAAAGCGCACATCACCGCGATATTCCGTAAGCTTGGCGTGTATAACCGCACGCAAGCGGTGTTAATCGCTGCAAAATTACAACTCGAACCCATCGAGCAAACACACTAAGTACAGTATAAAAGTAGTCAATAATAATAAAAATAAAGAGGCGTTGCGCCTCTTCATTCTACTCTATTTCTAAAGCTTAGCTAAATACGACGGTTCGGTTACCATTAATAAATAGCTTATGTTCTGATGCTAATTGCAGTGCTTTACAAAACACGGTTTTCTCTACATCTTTGCCCATTTTAGCCATCATTTCCGCGGTATTCGCATGGTTTACATGGGTGACGTCTTGCATAATAATCGGCCCTTCATCAAGCTCATTATTAACAAAGTGCGCCGTTGCACCAATGATCTTTACACCCCGTTCAAATGCCTGGTGATATGGCTTAGCACCGATAAATGCTGGCAAAAAAGAATGATGAATATTGATAATTTTACCGTCAAAGCGGCCTACAAATTCAGGGCTTAAAATCCGCATATATTTGGCAAGGCCAATGATATCGGGATTGTAGCTGGCAATTAAGTCACCCACTTGCAGGTCGTGTTCAGCGCGTGATAGCCCTTCATGGCTTACCACATGAAACGGCACCTCAAAGCCCTTCGCCAATGGCGCTAAGTCAGGGTAATTAGCGATCACAGCCAGTACTTCAATATTCAGTGCTTGCTCAAATTGTTTTAGTAATACGCCGCCTAAGCAGTGGGCTTCTTTAGTCGCTAATAACACCACTTTAGTTTTCTCGTCAGTGTGCAGTGCTAATTGCGCGCCATCGGGCAGTAAAGCCTGTAATTGATTTAAAAAATCAGCATGTGGTTGGCCGGTTAATTCAGTGCGCATAAAAAAGCGCTTAGCATCTTTATCTACAAATTCATTATTGCGGGTAATATTTAAATTATGCTGATGACAAAGTCCGGTGATTTTCGCTATTAAGCCTACGGCATCCGCACATTGCGTGGTTAGTATCGTGTTCATTTTTCCTCATTCTAATCCCGTGAACAGTGGCTCCATTATTTGTTAATTTGTCACTATTGCAAGGGCTTTATCAAGTAATTGATTATTACTCATGGTTATTATCCGATGCGGGGTAAATCTTAAGAGCGCGGGATGCGTTAAATTAACCCCGTAGCAGACTTTAAGTCGCGTTGATTTCACTTCCGATAAAAATATTTAATTGTTTTGAGTGAATTTCAAACAAAATACATGTGTGTAAATTTCATTGCTCACAGGTTAGTGTTATGTTGTTAATTTGCTTTTATAATTGAATTATTAAACACGGCGTTTTTATTATCACCTTAATGTTTACGCTGTTAGTCACTAACAAAAATTAATGTAATTACCTATTAAGTCTTCAAGGAACTGACATGAAAAATAGTGCGTTATTTGTATTGTGTGCTTTGCTTACCGCCTGTGGTGGTAGTGATGACAATAAAACAACAAATCAAACAACCATACAAAGTTACACTATAACTACCAATGTTGAAGGTGAAGGGCAGCTACAACCTACAAGCCTTGTTTTAAAGCAGGGGGAGAGTGGCACATTTGAACTACAGCCTGAACAAGGGTACCAAGTTGCCAGCGTTGAAGGGTGTAACGGTACATATAGCAACAATATCTACACTATTGAAAATGCAGCACAATCATGCCAAGTAACCGCGAAATTTGAAGCAAGAGCAATTAATGTCACATTTAAGAGCGATGAGTATATTTCACTTTATGCAGATCAAAATGATTACGTTTATGGGGATTCTGTAGTAATTAACTATGAATTAAGCTCAGGTTATTTATTAAATGAAATAACAGGTTGTAACGGTGCATTGAATGACGAGCTGTATAAAGTTGATGCGCTCACAACTGACTGCCAAATAACAGCAACTACCTTGCCAACAAGTCAATTATTTAGTGGTGAAGATGAAGCACAAGTCAATGTAACCGTTTTAGATGGTAAAGGAAGTATTCTATCGTCAAGTAAAGGGGTTATTGAACCATCTAACCCTAAATTACCAGCCTTGAATAGCTCACTTGAGTTTGAACGTGATTTACTTGCCGTTGATATTGCAACCGAAGCAGGGCAAACCATCGAGCTGCAAATAGCCTATGAAAACTCCTTACCTACACAATTTACCTATCAAAAATTAATAGATCAGCAATGGCAAGCATTAGACCAAGAAAACGTAGCAGTAAGTGAGGACAGATTAACACTTACATTAACTTTAACCGATGGTGGGGCCGGCGATAGTGATGGCGTAATAAATGGTGTTATTAAAGATCCTGGCGGCCCAGCTGTAGTAAAAATGCACACTGTCACTATAAACCAGTCAGCCGGAGGAGCTATAACGCCAGAGAGTCTAGCAGTGGCTCATGGTGATACGGCATTATTTACTATTTCAACTGATGCAGGTTATACCCTTGAAAGTGTAACAGGGTGTAACGGCAATTTAAATGGAACCAGTTATCAAACGGCAGCAATTACACAAAACTGTGAAATATCAGCAGAGTACTCACTTACGTCATTTTTAGTTACAGCTCAAGCGGGCGAAGGCGGGCAAATATCGCCACTTGAACAGCTGGCTTCTTATGGAGATACTCTAAGATTTACCGTTACAGCAGATGATGATCAAAATATCGAGTCAGTCCAAGGCTGTAATGGTTCACTAGCAGGAAATATATATACCACAGGTGTTATAACAGGTGAATGTGAGGTGCGCGCAACATTTGACCCTCAAATAGTACTCGTGACTGCACAGGCAGGTATGGGGGGCAGTATTTCGCCCATGAGCCAAGAACTTAATATTGGGCAGCAAGCAAGCCTAATAGTGACACCAAATGAAGGTTACAGTATTGCCAATGTTACTGGCTGTAGTGGCAGCTTGAATGGCAACACTTATACTACAAGTGCAGTAACGGCAAATTGCCAAGTACAAGCTAGTTTTAGTATTGATAGCTACACACTAAGCGCGAGTGCGGGCGAGGGTGGTACGGTTAACCCCGCCACGCAAAACGTAAACCATGGCAGTAGCGCTCAAATTACAATTACACCAAACGAAGGTTACAGCATTGACGGGGTTACAGGCTGTAGCGGCAGCTTAAATGGCAACACTTACACCACAAGTGCAGTAACGGCAAATTGCCAAGTACAAGCCAGTTTTAGCATTAATAGTTATACAGTAAGCTCCAGTGCAGGTGAAGGTGGAGCAGTTAGCCCTGCCACACAAAGCGTAAATCATGGTAGCAGTGCGCAAATTACAATTACACCAAAAGAAGGTTACAGCATTGACGCGGTAACAGGGTGTAGCGGCAGTTTAAATGGAAACACTTACACCACAGGTGCTGTGACGGCAAATTGCCAAGTGCAAGCTAGTTTTAGTATTAATAGCTACACAGTAAGCGCCAGTGCTGGTGAAGGTGGTGCAGTTACTCCTACAGCACAAAGTGTTAATTATGGCAGTAGCGCGCAAGTTAGTGTAACAACTGACGAAGGCTATATGATAGAACGCGTATATGGCTGTGAAGGGGGATTGGTTGAAAGCGTTTTCACTACAGGATTAATTACTTCGCAATGTACAGTAACTGCTGAGTTTAAAATTATACCTAAAGCTCCCACAATTTCTGCACAAGCTTCAGTACAGAGTATTACTGTCAGCTGGGATAGCTTAGACAATATTGCAGGGTATACCCTTTATTATGCAACAAGTGAAGCTATAACGCCGGATAACTACAACGACTTCGGTGGGGTTAAAGTAGAGTTTGATACATCAACTACTACGCATGAACTTACCAACTTACAAAGTAATACAACGTACTACATTATAATGACAAGCCACATAACAGGCACTGAGTCAGATGTGAGCAATAAATTAGCCATCACAACACAAATAAATATTACCATGCCATTGAATGACACCGGCATAACGTGGTGTGCTGATGACAGTAACAACAACCTTGACTGTCCAGTTACCGGTTACGAGGGGCAAGACGCCGAGCACGGCCGTGATGCAAAAGCCAAAGCGGGCACACTTAAAAAAGTCGGTGGTGGTAATGCTGGGTTTGACTTAACTAAGTTGGATGTCAATGGCAATGACTTACCAGAATCTGCAACAACATGGTCGTGCGTGCGCGATAATCACACAGGGCTAATATGGGAAGTAAAAACCGATGACGGCGGCCTGCATGATAAAAACGACCGTTATAATTGGTATAACCCTAATAGCAACAGCAATGGCGGAAGCCCTGGCTACCAAGATTACGGTGGCGATATTTGCTACGGTTATGATGTCAATAACGAAGCTAGTTACTGCAATACCTTCGCGTATGTTGAGCGAGTGAACATACAAAGTTTATGTGGTGCCAGCGATTGGCGTATGCCAACACGATTAGAGCTAATGGGCATTGTGGACAATGGCACTAAAAATCCAGCGATTGACACGCAGTACTTCCCGCAAACTCGGTCAAGTTTGTTTTGGTCGTCGTCGCCCTATGCCGAAATAATCTATGGCGCATGGAGCGTCGATTTCGGCCATGGTATTGTTCGCTACGTCTTTAAGGACGACGGTTTCCATGTGCGGTTGGTGCGAGCCAGACCCTAAAAAAATGATCACTGATTTAATGAATCATCGAGTCATTGATGTTAACACCTGACAGATACGGAGTGTGCGGATGAACTTTAAAGAGTTGGATGTATGGAGCGCTATAAAACCCTCATTGCAACACACGATAGCCAAAAGCTTAAAGGGCAAGCTTATAATATGAGTAAGGAGAAATAATGAATACCATACTTAAACTTACCACTGGCTTGGTTAGCCTGTGTTTCTTAGGTAATGCTATAGCCAATGGCAGTTGTACTAATGAAAATACAGCTATTCCCTATAGTACGCCCAGTAGTGATTTTACACTCCATGATAACGGCACGGTTACGCACAATACTACAGGCTTAATGTGGATGCGCTGCAGCATTGGGCAAACATGGGAAGATGAAAGCTGTACCGGTGATGCAAGTGGTTTTACTTGGCAGCAAGCCTTAGCTCAAAACGGTACTGCGTATGCGGGTTACAGTGATTGGCGAGTACCAAATAAAAATGAATTGGCCTCTATTTTAGAGCAGCGTTGTTATAACCCGATTATAAATGAGGCTATTTTCCCAGATACGCCAGCTAATCATTTTTGGTCGTCGTCGCCCTATGCCGACTATAGCAATTACGCATTGGGCGTCAATGTCGGTATTGGCTTTGTTTTCTACTACTATAAGGGCAACGATTTCCATGTGCGGTTGGTGCGAGCCAGACAGTAATTTTGATTTATATCGCGTTATATTTCATACTAGGGGAAGCTCTAATGCGGGGTAAATCCGCAACTACGTTTGAGATAAATGCTTTAGCAAATAGGTTGAATCAATTTCTTTACTGTAGCTTTATAAATGTATATGACATACATGTTTTAGGTGATAATAAAGACGCGCTTTAAGTTTATCTGCACTTTGAGAGCAGCCACTTTGCCAGTCATTAATTAATTCATCAAGTGGAGTTTTCATACATAAAAAATATTAACCTTATCATTTATAATGGCATATGAGTCGTAGGTTGGTAATAATTGTTAATTTAATTGTTTGTAATGATGCTTCGTAACTGTGAGGGAGTCGTCCCCGTCCAGCGTTTGAAGGCGCGGCGAAAATTTGTTAAGTCACTAAAGTTAAGTTCATTTGCGAGGGTTTCGTTACTTTGCGCTAAGGTGGTGATATTAAACACCGCGGTTTGGCGATTGATGCAATCTTGCAAGGCGCTAAAACGAGTATGGTGTTGTTTTAGTTTGCGCTTAAAAGTGGCGGGGCTCATAACGAAATGCTGAGCAACGGTTTCGAGGTTTTGTTGTGGGTGAGCACTGACATGATTGCGCACTAATTGCAGCCAAGATGCCGCAGGTAAAGGTTGTTGCTGGATGGCTGCCAATGATTGCTGCAATAAGCTTGGGCAACTATCTATTAAGTGTTTGTTATACAACTGATCACTAATACTGACCATAAATAATTGTTGTGAAAACTTGCAGTTGGCTTGCAGATTGGTTTGATATTGCTCTATGTGTGTGGGCTGCGCATAGGGAAATGAAAAACAGAGATCGCTGTTATTACCTATTCGCCATTTACAGGTTGCGGCGATAAAACTGGCAAATAATTCGCAGCAAAATTGTTCTACGATTGCATTTATTGCCCCAAAACTGAGGTTGATAATGAAGTAATGTCGGCCTTGGTGGTATTTATGTTCGGCATTAAATAAGTTAAAGCCATGCAAAGGAGTGCGTGTGAGTAGTTTTTGCAGTGTGCGTAAACTTTCGGCTTGAGAAAATGCGCTGTATAACGGGTTGTGATTAAGTAGTTTACGCCCGAGTAAAAAACTGAGTTGGTGTTGATTATCAAATTGACGACAGTTTTCTTGTAATCGATAAAATTGCTCAACACTGAGCGAAGCCGTTCCTGCGGCAAAATCTTGGTAAAATAATTTTGTGCCTTTGAGTAATTTATCAGGGTGTACCCCTCGGTGTTTGGCTAAATCAACTAATTGCGCCGCCCATGATTGTAAACCTTGGCAAGGAGAGTCGATATAGCTGCTGTTGCTAAGTCTTGCACTCACGCAGTATGTCCGTGTAAGTGCTTATTAGTTAATAACCTTTGATGCAATTGACTGAGTAAACCTGAGGTTGAGTCACGGTGCGTTGCGGCCACTAAACTGGTGTGTACTTTTTGTTTGTAGGTCACTGCCTTGTCGCTGCTATTAAACGAAAACGCTTCTAACGCACTGACTAACGACACGCTTAGCTGCTCTGCGATAGCCAGTTCGGTGTTAGGTAACATGACAATAAAGCAATCACTGGCGTAACGGCAGACTAAATCTTGCTCGCGCACATTGAGGGTGATTACTTGAGCAAACTCTTGTAACAGCTTATCGCCTTCGGCATCACCAAATTGACGATTAAAGCGATCAAACTGGGCAATATCTAACATCAGTAATGAAAACCCATGCAGGCTATGATGGAGCAAATTTAGCTCGCGGCTGATCTGGCTTTTCATATAATCGGCGCTGGCTAGGCCGCTAATGGCATCGCTGAGTTGATGCTCTCGATAAAAGCGTTCGCGATTACGTAATTGTTGATTAATGGTCATTTGCTCTTGGTGCCAATGATACAAAGCCATAGTCATTAAAATCATGCCAAATGGTGCGGGAATAGATTCTATGGTACTGAGCCATGCTTGCTCTTCGCTATAGCTGACAAACTCATCAATAAAATCGAGCGTCATCGACAGGTTCATAATCGCAAGGCCTGAGAATAATAAGTTGGTTACCCGTCCCTTTGGCCTACTTAGCAGAATAAAAAATATCCACAATAGCGTCATGGCAGTAATACCGCCTTCACCAGCTACATCAAACCAATCTATCTGACTATGGCCTTTGTAGTGACCGTAGCTCAGTGTCAGGGTTAATACGCTGGTTAACATCACCACTAAAATAAGCAGTAATGAGCGATGTAATTTTAAAAACGATAAATTCATGTTGAGCTCAATAGGTCATATTTGATAGGCAGAATAAGCAAACCGCTTAAACACCACTAGGGTCAGATTAGCTCACAGTGATGACATATTTTTTACGGTGCTAAGTTTCCAAACTGATTATTGTTCATGTTCGAATCAAAAAAACCTAAAAACAGGGGGTCAAATTAGCTCATTTTGGCGTATTTAACGGCTGAAAAAAGCCTAACAACAGTGAATTAACAGTGTTGCGTTAAGTGCTGACATATTTCTTTCATGATTGCCCCTTAGGGTGTTGCTGCGAGCCAAGCATGGCCAAGTAAATAATTAAAATCACTAGTAGCAACCAAGAGAACAATTATGAACCCTTTTATTAAATCGAGTATTGCATTAGCGTGTTGTGGCATTTTATATGCGACTCCAGCCTTAGCCGATGGCCGTGTACAAGGCCGTATTACCGATGCCAGCCAAAGCGTGTATTTTGGCGGCGCGAAAGTATCAGTTAAAGAATTAAACTTAAATACCGTTAGTAACCGCGATGGCTCTTTTTCATTTAATAAGTTGCCAGCGGGTGATTACACTTTAGTGGTTGAATACATTGGGGCACCATCGGTAGAACAAAAAATTACGGTGGTGGATTCACAGGTTTTCACCCAACAAATTATTATTGGTGCGCAACAAGATGCCATGGATAACATTATTGTCTATGGCCAAAGTGCCGGTCAAGCAGGCGCAATTAACCGTCAAAAGAACGCAACTAATTTAAAATCAGTGGTTAGTGCAGACTCGATTGGCCAGTTCCCTGATCAAAATGCCGCTGAGGCATTACAACGTTTACCGGGTATTTTTATCGCCCGCGACCAAGGTGAAGGACGGTTTGTTGGTATTCGCGGTATTGATCCTAACTTAAACAACGTCACAGTAAACGGCTTAAATGTACCGTCGCCTGAAGCGGGTGTTCGCTCTGTAGCGATGGACGTATTACCAAGTGAACTAATTCAAAGTTTAGAAGTAAGTAAAACCGTTACCCCAGATATGGATGCCAGTGCCGTTGGTGGGTCAATCGAAGTTAAAAGCCTCAGTGCCTTTGACAGAGCGGGTGAGAGTTATAGCTTTACTGCACAAGGCTCGTATAACGAACTAGAATCTAAAACCAGCCCTAAGCTTTCGGGCAGCTACACCAATATTTATGAGCTTGATGGTGGTCTTGATCTAGGTGTAGCAACAGCTATTTCGTGGTTTAAGCGTGATTTTGGTTCTCGTAATATGGAAACCGACGGTGGTTGGAGTGAATTTGATGTTGAAGATGCCGTAAGCGGTGATGATGTTGCAATATTCGGTGCAGAAGAAATTGAGCAGCGCCATTATAAAATTACTCGTGAACGTTTAGGTGCAGCCCTTAATTTAGATCTGCACAGTGGTGCAATGGATAAGTATTATTTACGCACACTTTACAGTGATTTTTCTGATGATGAATTCCGCCAACGCAATGAATATAAATTTAGTGACGGCAAATTAGTTGATAGCAACGGCGACGGCGCTAATTTTAGCGGTGCAGAAATGGACCGCGATACCAAAGACCGTTATGAACAACAGAGTATCTTATCTATGGTACTCGGCGGCGAAAATCAATTGGATAATTGGTTTGTTGAATACAATGTAGGGTATTCAAAATCAGAAGAAAAAGAGCCAAACCGTTTAGACGTTACCTTTGCTGGTGCAGACATTGATATGGGCTACATTGCGCGCGTTGACACGCCGGTACTGAGCCAATCGGCTAATGCCCATGATTTAAGCCTGTTTGCGATGGACAAAATTGAAGCGGCCAACAATCTCAGCGAAGATGAAGAGCTTAGCTTTAAACTTGATTTTAGCCGTGACTTTGTGTGGCAAAATAACAACGGTGAATTTAAATTTGGTTTTAAACACCAAAATCGCGAAAAGCGTAATGACGTTAACGCATCGATTTATGATGGTGGCTTTTTAGATGCGATGGGCAGTGACTTTGCAGCCCCTGAACCTGACTTTGATTTAGGCAGCTTTGGGCCTGGCCTTAACCGCGGCGCAATCCACGCTTTTTATAAGGCAAATAAAGCGGCATTTGATTTTAATAGTAACGAATCAAAGGTTGAATCTGACGGTGAAAGTTATGTAAGTAATGAAGATATTACCGCTGCCTATGCGATGATCAGCATGGATATTGATAACTTACATGTTGTTGCCGGTGTACGCTATGAAGGCACGCAATTTGATACCAGCGGTAACCAAGTTGAATTAGTGGTTGATGAAATTAACGATACTGAAACGGTTACCACCACCCCTTGGCAAGTAAGTAAAGATTACGACTACTTTTTACCAAGCCTAAATTTACGCTATAGCATTAGCGATAAATTGGTGACGCGTTTTGCCTACACCAATACCATCGCGCGGCCAACCTTTAGTAATTCGGCGGCGTATCAATTAATTGAAACTGAAACCGTAGAAGACGAGGGCGTGCAGGTCACCGAGCGTAAAGCCGAAGTTGGTAACCCTGACTTAGACCCGTATGAATCAATGAACTTAGACGCATCAATTGAATACTACCCAGGTACAATTGGGGTGTTATCGGCGGGTATTTTCTATAAAGACATCGACAACTTTATTATTCAACAAGAAGTGCAAGATAATGGTGATTGGGATGGTTTTGACGAAGTAGTGCAAATGGTTAATGGCGGTAAAGCGTCATTAACGGGTATTGAGCTAAATTGGAACAAAACCTTTAAATCAGGATTCGTGCTTGGCGCAAATGGTACCTTTATTGATGCCGACGACAAGTTACCAAACCAAGCTGATACCGTGGCAAATATCATTGTTGGTTATGAGAATAATGCCATTAGTACTCGTTTAAGTGCGTCATATAAAAGTGAAAGCTATCAGTTTGATGATGCAGATATGGCGGTTTATGAAGACAGCCATATGCAACTGGATTTTAGCAGCAAATACTATTTCAACGACACCATGAATGTGTATTTTAATGCTACCAACCTAACTGATGAGCCTATGTATTTGTATCACGGTGAAAAGCGTTACAACTATCAGTATGAGTCTTACGGGCGTACCTTTGAGCTAGGTTTTACGTTTTCTTCTTTGTAAGGTGAATATATGAGCCTGCTTAACAGTAGGCTCATTGTTGAGGATATTATGATTAATAAAACTATTTTATATATTGCACTAACCGCATGTTTAGCAACGGTTGGTTGCACTGCTCAAAGTAACAAACAAAGCAGTGATGATACTGCAAGAGCGACTAAAAAAGCCTCCGACAAGATTGAATTTTTAGCGTTTGGTGATGGTGGCTATCATGTTGACTATCCAAAAACTAAACACATAACCAACCCTAAAAATAAGCAACAGTTTATAGCCGCGGAGCTGGCTGATTGGTTAGCAGATTATCGCCCGCGCGATGAGTTTGACCATGCACCAATATATATTTATCCAGGCACTGAGATTGCTACGGAGCAAGGGGGCGCACAGGCTGTGGGCATTGCAATGGCAAAATTGTGTGAAACAAAAGCATGCCAATTTGCCATTCAGCTCGGTGATAACGTATACCCTGATGGTGCCGATGCTAATGATGGTAAAGACGATCAAAAGCGCTTATACGATCTTGTTTATGCGCCACTTGAACCGTTATTTCAAGCGGATCCAAATTTAGTGGTGTATTCCGCGTTAGGCAATCACGATTGGAAAAGTTCGCGTAAAGGGGTGGCACTGCAAACCCAGTGGATGGCGCAGCAAGCTAACTTTTTTATGGGTGAAAATGGCTACTACAGTTACAAAATGGGTGAGCCGGGTAACGATGTAGAATTTTTTGTGCTCGATACCAATATGCTTTTAGCGGGGCAGACTTTTTATGAAGTACCACTAAATCCTGATGGTAGTGAGGGCGATGAGCAACAAGCGATAAAAGAGGGCCGTGCGGAGCTGGAAATTCACGATCAGCATGAAGGGCCACAAAATGGCGAGGATCTGGCGCAACTAGCATGGCTAGAGCAGGGCATTGCAAACTCTACCGCGAAATGGAAACTGGTTTATGGCCATCATATTTTATGGTCAATTGGTGGCACTAAATACAGTGAAGGGCATGTACTGCGTAAATTACTAATGCCTACATTGTGTAAGTATGCGGATGGTTATATTGCCGGCCATGAGCATGACTTAGAGCTACTAACTGATGATTGCTCAAAATTTGATACTGGTAATAGCGTTGGTAAATTACCGCTGATCATCTCAGGGGCTGCATCAAAAATGCGTGGTAAGCACACCCCGTTTGCACAGTTTCAACAGCGCCAATACCCTGAGTATGAGTTGCTTTGGTCAAAAAGCTTTGTGTGGGGGTTTAGTCATATCAGTCTTGATAACCAAACTAATCAGCTGGATGTGAGCTTTTACACCACACCGCGAGATTTAACCGGCAAGGTCATTGATGAGGGGCGTTTTAGCTTTTCTAAACGTACTCGCTAGCTCGCTATTGTGCACAAAAAAACCAGTGTTGCGACGCTAGTTTTGTTATTTTAATGTATATAAGTGTGCATTTAGGTTGCACATTTACACAGTTATTTACGAATTGGTAAATAACTGTAAGTTGAGGTAATGCTTTGTAAATCATGGAATTTTTCACTTTGTTAATGGTCATATTCAAACTATTAACAATAAGGAATTGATTCCATGCGTTACCCTTTATTTAAAACTGCACTAACAACCACTTTACTTGCAACCCTTACTGCGTGTTCGGGTGATGACTCAAGCTCGAGTGAAAGTGGCTATATCCAATTATATAATGGCTCTTACAATAGCCCGTACACCCGTTTATTTATCGAAGATGCTGAACGTTCCGGAGCTGATTTTGCAGATGTAACCACTCGCCATAATTACAGCACTAATAACTATGATGTGAGCTTTAAGTACCTTGATGCAAACGACAGTTATATAACGATCAGTGAAAAAGCAGTGTCCGTAAAAGACGACATGACCCAATTATGGGTGATGAATGGTGATTTTTCAGAGCCGACATTCAGTGAGCTAAGTGTGCCTACGGGCGGCGATGAGGGTTCAGCTAACTTAGGCTTTTTTAATATAGTTGGCGAAAACCTGAGTTTTGATGTGTATTTAGCAAATGATGATGGCTTATTTGCAACCGCTGAACTGATTGCCTCACCTACTTATTTAAATGAGTTGGCGCTACAAAACTTTGATGAAGGCTATTACACCTTATACTTAACGCAAAGTGGCAGTACCGACGTGTTATTTGAATCAGCCTCTGTGTATTTTAATGATGAGGCGAGTTATGTGGTGATGATCCGGCCAAGTTATGCCACCGAAGAAAACGGTATCACCCTTGATGTGGTGACAGCAAGTAATAGCGTTACTGCACTTAAGCACCAAAATGCACAGGGGCAGCTGCGTTTTATCAATACCATTGATGATTATTCACAAGTCAGCTTTAGTGCAACGCGTGGTTCGCAAACGAGTGCCACAGATGTAACCTCAAACGATATGTATTCTAACTATATTGAGCTTGATCCTAACAGTTACAGTATTGCGATGTTGGATGAGACGGGTAACAAAATTGTCGATAACTTTTTACTTACCCTTGAGCGTGAACAAAGTAACCTTGGCGTTTTCTACAATGACAAAGATTACGGCCCACGGATGATGACGGTAAAAGAAACCTTAACCCCGAGTAGCTATAGCCATAAAGTGACTGTGGTTAACTTAATTGATAGTTACGCTGGGCAAGATATTAGCGACGTTGATGTCGTCTTTACTCTCAATGGTGAAACGGTTGATGATGCTAAAAATATCATTGATGGCATCGATCAATACGACCAAGAAGAACAAATCGTTGATAATGAAATTTACACCACCTATGTGCTTTATGAAGACAATGGCCAGCAAATTGTACTTATGCAACAAGGCGATATGGACTTTAGCCAAGAAGGTAACTACATCTTAATTTTAGAACATGATGAAACAAGTAGCACTGGTTACAAAATGACGCTAGAGCGCACCGTTACTGACTCGGTAGAATAATCCGATTTAAATCTCAGCCTTAGCGCCGCGAGGCTGAGATTGTTTGGGTATATTTTCAATACACTTTACGTTATAAGGAAGTATTAAAAGTAGCCAAGGATTGAAAAATGGATGATGTCATAGGGCTGATAGTCATTTTATCGTTAGTTGTAGTCGCAGGCTCGATTGCTGGGTTAATTGCGTTAACTAAAGTGAGTACATTAAAACAAGAAGTTGCAGCCTTAAAAAAACAACTGCACGCAGTGATAGCGAACAATGCTAGCCAACAGCAAACTCAACCTCACAGTGTAGCGCAAACCGTGCAGTCGCAAGTTGCACGCCCAATTGAGCTGGCACGATCACAGCATGCAAA
>NZ_DRGM01000177.1 GCF_011050055.1 Pseudoalteromonas prydzensis
ACAAAATTGATGAGCACTTTAGAGTTAAAGCTGAAGCAATTAACTTGTTCAGTGCTCCTAAATCACAAGATTTCTTTGTTGAAGGTAACCTAGGTGAAGTGAATGACTACGGCCCACGTTTATTCTTAGGCTTAAGCTACAAGCTATAATAGTTAAACACTTAATCATATTAAAAAGGCGGTTTTACCGCCTTTTTTGATCCTCAAATTCTTCAATTTTATATTTTCGATAGCGTTAGCTAACAGTACTCAAAAACTCACTCCAGAATTACGCTACTTGACTAAAATAATTAAATTGGTTAACCAATGTTGTTGTTTATTCAGTAAGCCTAACATCATCGATTTTTCCTGCCTAAATTATTTCATTTTTAAAACGATAACTCTTCTAACCCTTGTTATTAATAGGCCTATTTCTAATGAAACTTAAAAACCATAAATAACATTAACTTAAAATGTAAGTTTTGCTATTAGCTTGAAGGTTAGATAGATTTTCTATTTTGGTAATAACATATTGCATAATATTTGATCTAAATTAATTACCAAAAGGTTGACCTTTTTATAGTTGAGTGTAAATATAAAGTTAAGGTTTTGTAATAATTAAGGGCTTTTAATAAAAACAATAAAGTAGCTGGTTAAACATAGCATTTCACACACACAGGAAAAAAACTATGAGTCACAAGTTATCTAAAATTACACTGGCAGTTATATCGGCAACTGCACTTGGTATGTCTTTGTCTACACAGGCGCAAGAAGCTCCAAAAAAAGCTGCAGATGATCTTGAGGTTATCGAGGTTTCAGGTATTCGACAATCGCTTACAAATGCGCTTGCACAAAAGCGTTCAGCAGACAGCCTTGTTGAAATTATTGAGGCTGTAGATATTGGTAAGCTACCAGATCAAAACCTCGCAGAAGTACTTGAAAACGTAACAGGGATTCAAATTACTCGTGAAGCAGGGGTAGGTACGGGCGTTCAAATTCGTGGTACCAATGCTAATCGTACAGAAGTGAACGGCGTATCAACAGTTGGCTCAGGTTCTGGACGAAGTGGTATTAGTTTTGAAGATGTATCAGCAGCAATTATCTCTGGTGTAGAAGTAATTAAGTCCCCTGAAGCAAAAACAATCGAAGGCTCTGTGGGCGCAACAATAAACTTGAAAACAATTCGCCCGTTACAGTTAAATGAAACTCTAGGCTCAATTAGAGTTCAAGGTGAAGATAGTAGCTTATCAACAGACGGTGTCACTCCTCGAGTTTCTGGTGCCTGGGGGGATAACTGGGAGCTTGATTCGGGCGGTAAGTTTGGTGTTGTATTTAGTGGTAGTTACAGTGAGCAAGACGTAACCGCATTTCGTCCTCGCGCAGATAGAGATAATTCGGTAGCCGCTGATAGCGGTGCAGCAAGTGCACAATCATTTGATTTCCTACCAGTACAGTTTTTAATTCAAGATTATGATAATTACGAATACGAGACAAAAAACTTCGCAGGTACATTTGAATATGCGCCAAACGATAATATGAAATTCTTTTTTGATGCAGTTGTTAACGACCAAGAGCGCCGCCAAGAAAGCTCTAGAGTACAAGCATCTGGCCTAAGTGATCTTAGAAATGTATCAATACCGAGTGAGTTTGAAACAGTTAATTTTGGTTCGCTTGACGGACAGAACCTAGGCAGCATTCAAGCGGCTGTAAGAGGCGTTATTCCGGTTGAAGACGGTGGTGGCGATCCTAACTTGCGTTTTTCTAGCGATACTAATTCACGCATCACAAAGAGCAAAATATTTAGAATAGGAGGGGAATGGCAAGGCGATAGATTATTTGCAAGTGTTGAAGCCTCAACCTCGCGTTCTGATTCAACTACACCAAGCTTTAATACAACGCTTAATTTTATAAATCCAAATGTTGCTACTAATTCGTCAAATGAAAACGGGACTCCTTTTGAGTATGATCTTACAGGTGATGCACTTACGTTTGGGATTGCGACGGGTGAGGCAAACGCGCCAACAATGGCTCAATTACTTGACCCTGCAAATGTTGTTCTACGTGACGTAAACCAAGGGCAAGATGAGTCAGAAAATACAGAAGATGCGTTTCGTACAGATTTTACATATTACTTAGATGATGTAATAACTTCAGTCGATTTCGGTTACCGCTACAGTAAAACGAGTAGTGTGTCGGATCAAGTTCGTTCTAACGTTGGTTTAAGAAATATGGCTGATAGCCCAACGGGTGATTTATTTGCACAATTATTAACAGCGGGCCCAGATAACTTTAACGATGGTGATGGGCGAGCACTCTATATTCGTGATTTCTTACTTATAAACCCAGAGCTTGCATCCTCTGATCCACAAGCAGTTTTAGCAGCGCTTAACCAAGCGATTGAAGCTAATAATGCAATAACAGGTTCTGATCGTGGTCCAATAAGTTCACCAACGTCTCAAGTAAATGCGTTTTTTGATATTGAAGAAGAAACACATGCCTTATATGCACAAGCAAATTTTGAGTATGGCATGTTTCGCGGTAACTTTGGCCTGCGTTATTTAGAGACTGAAGTTACATCGCTAGGTAACTCTGTTACTCAAGATGGAAGTGGCAACGAACTGGTTACTCAGCTAACGTCAAAAGGTGATTACGATTTCTTTTTACCACGATTTAATTTAGCCGCGAATGTAAGTGAAGATGTGATTGTTCGTTTAGGTTGGTCTAAAGATATTAGACGCCCAGATTTTGATGACCTATCTACATCTGTTACGTTTGGCACCAGCCCTAATAGTGCCGTTTCAATTGGTAACTCAGGCTTAGCGCCAGAAGAAGTAACCTCTTTCGATATATCCACAGATTGGTATTTTGCACCCGCTGCTTTGTTAAGTGTGGGGTACTTTCATAAAACACGTAGCGATTTGCACGTTACACAGCAAGTTGACCCATTTGAAGACCCAAGCACAGGCTTTCGCGATACAACTGGTCCAGAATGTGAAGGCGGCGGCATATTTAACCCAATTGCTGACATAAACGTATTTGGCCCAGATGCTGGCGTAGGGTTATGTGTTCCTACGCAAACTACTATTAATGATTCTGGGGAAACAACACAGCAAGGTATCGAGCTTGCAGCTCAATACGACTTATCAAATTTTGAAAAAGAACTAGGATGGGCATCAGGTTTTGGTGTGGTTGCTAACTATACCTATCAAGAATTTTCTGGTGGCGAGTCATTTGACACCGCAACGAGTCGTGCAAATGCTGTTTTTGCATTAACAACTGGTAACCCTGATGCAGACATAAGTGCTAAGCAATCACTCATTGATCTGTCAGAAAACGCATATAACATTACATTTTACTATGAGAAATACGGCCTATCTGCTCGAGCGCGTTATACGTGGCGCGAAGGGTACCGTTCAACTGATTTTGGTAGCACCTCGAGCTTCCCATGGGGTTTCCCTGTTGTACAAGAAGATAGAGGGCAGCTTAATGCCAGCATAAGTTATGATGTGAACGATCAGCTAAATATCGGTATTGAAGCCGTTAACTTAACTGAATCAGAAGTTAGCCAATCTTGTGTGAACGAAGGTGCTTTACTTTGTTTCCAAGGTATTACAGACCGCCGTATTACATTTGGCGCAAGCTATAGATTTTAAAAGCTATAGTTAAATCGAGTCTATAAGTGTGTGTATTTAAAGACGGTAAAAGCAAGCCATCTGGCTTGCTTTTTTTTAACTAAAACTAGTTAATATTTATAAGAATGATTTATTCCACTTTGTATTTTACTTCTAAATACTGTTACAGCGGCAATGTCTTGCGACACTGCCGGCAGTAATAATGTGTGGGGTAGTAGTAAACCAATACCTTTATTTTTTAACCTTACCTTTAAGAACATAAATTTCACCATCAAAACTGCCTTGAATCGTCAGCCCTTGGCTTGCCAACTCTTGCAAATATTCAACATGATCATCAGTAATATGCTGGCCTGGGACTAAAAGCGGAATGCCCGGTGGGTATGGAGTAACTAAACCTGCACAAATGCGGTTGCTACTTTTGCTAATAGGCACAGATTCGCGGTCGCCATAAAAAGCATCGCTTGGAATACATGCCAAGTCTATGGCTGGTAAGTTTTCAGGTAAGCGAGCTCTGCGCGTCGATTTCGACAATTTTACTTTACCGCTATCTAGCTTTTTCAATGCATTGTACAAACGAATTATTTTTGAGCGCGTGCCGCCAAGCGTGAGTAAAACCAAGATGGTGCTGTGTGTGTATTTTTCTATCTCCAGCCCAATTTCATCCAGTAGATATTTA
>NZ_DRGM01000178.1 GCF_011050055.1 Pseudoalteromonas prydzensis
ACTCGAACCCGCGACCCCCGGCGTGACAGGCCGGTATTCTAACCAACTGAACTACCACTCCGCATTTTCGTTGCTGTCTGAGTCTCCCCTGACAGCGGCGTGAATAATACGAACCAACCCCTACTTCGTCAAGGGCTTTTTTGTTTTTTTATAGGTTTTTTAGTCATCTGACATCGAAAGGTTTAAAATTTCACCGGATCTATCACTTTTTGAACCATTTTTGTCGAGTTCTTTTTTTTCATTACTTTGCGGCTCATTTTCAACTGCTGGTTTTTTCTGCAAAAATGGCAGCTTAATTTTTGGTAGCAGCGATTTTTTCTGAACAAAGACACGAATTGCCAACCAACCAAGCAGCAAGATCAGCAGATTTCCACCCACAATTAGACCTATCAATGTCATAGTTGCCATTGATTCAGCTTCTTTAGCGACTCTTTCTATCTCTTGTTGCTCTGCTTCACTAATAATAGGTGCTGGTAATTCAGGTACCACTTCGATTGGTCGCTCTATTTCAAACCTATAAGTGGGTAATGTCGCCATAAATTCACGGCCATTCACATTAGTGCCAAAAACAGACAGTTCAACACTGTATCGTCCCCAATCATAATTTTTAATTGCCAATTCGCGGGTCAGGCCTGCATTAGCATCAAGGGTAAACATTTGTTCTTCATTATTGGGGTAATAAATTTTACCTTGGATCAATACCGTCTCTGGCTGCACTATTTGCTTATCGAGGGTAATGGTTAATTGATGTTCTTGAAAGTCATCCTCGGCAAGTGCAATGCTATAACTAAAAGGCGGCTCTTTTACTTCGATAAGATCTTGTACAACGGTGCGCTTTAATATTGGCGTTTCTATATAAAGTTCAGGTCGCCATTGTCCAGCAGGAAAGGCTAACTTAAATTCCCCGGTAAAAACACCATCTTTGGGGCGTTCATCAAAACCACGCCCGTCATCTTTAAATTCTGCAACATTGTGGGTACCTGCACCAAAATTAGCAAAATCACTGTTGTTGGTACTTATAAAATCAACGTGTAGGCTAACTACATCGCGAAATAAGCCGCTGTTTATCGGCTGGCCATCGTTTAAGATCTGCCCAGTAATTTTCACGGTTTCACCACGAAACAATAGCGCTGGCAATGGCTCAACTTGCAGCTCTACTTCGCCTAGCACCACAATTCTGCTTTTCGGTAAAATGCTACCAACAACTTGCCAAGGCCCCGCCATTGGCTGCTTTATGGTAATAAGGTCGTAGCTGAGTTCATCAAACCATTGCAGGTTGTCATCTTTTCTTGCTGACGTTGCATAATATTTACTGCCATCAGGTTTTACTAATACGACCGCGGGCGCACCCGGTTTACGAAAAAACAATAAGGTGATTTCATCAACTTTATAATCGATTCGAAAACGATTTTCCAATAACGGAATTTCATTTTGCTGCCCGTTACGTTGCAATAAAGTTATTTTATCTTCACTGGTTGCATTACTGGTACTTGGTAACATCATTACCAAGCACACAGCTAACAGTATGCTTCTCATGTTTTGCCTTATTCGGCACGCCATAAACATTGGCTACCGACTATATTTAATCGTTCTTCATGAGCGAGTTGCTCATCACTACTGGCATGCAGTACTACCAGCGGTGCGCGGTTTGGATTTAAGCGACGCAGCTCTTTTTGCTGCTGTTCACTGCCTTGGTTTTTATTCTGATTAAGGTTGAGCTTTACTTGCCCACCGGTCATCGCTAAATAAACGTCGGCTAAGATCTCAGAATCCAGTAACGCGCCATGTAAGGTACGTTTAGTGTTATCTACATCATAACGACGACATAACGCATCAAGATTGTTCTTCTGACCTGGATGCAAGTCACGCGCCATTTTGAGGGTGTCGAGAACTTGGCAGTAATCATGGGTTTTTTGGTAACCTTGATTAAGTAACGCAAATTCATTATCCATATGCCCGACATCGAACGGCGCATTATGAATTACCAGCTCTGCCCCTTTAATATAGTCGAGAAATTCTTGAGCGATTTGATGAAATAGCGGTTTATCACGTAAAAACTCGTTAGTGATACCGTGAACATCAATGGCTTCTTCTTCACTTTTACGTTGCGGATTAATATAAACGTGAAAGTTATTGCCGGTTAAACGGCGGTTAACTAATTCCACGCAGCCGATTTCAATAATACGATGCCCCTGTTTAGGGTCGATGCCGGTGGTTTCTGTATCTAAAACTATTTGTCTACGTGCCATATCGAATTTAACCTGACTCTGGTATCTTCCTATAATCACTTCATTGTACATAAGATCAAGGGAAAACAGTGCAAAAAACCGTAGAGATTTACACCGATGGTTCGTGTTTAGGTAATCCGGGCCCAGGCGGTTATGGTATTTTTATGTTTTATAATGACCACGAAAAAAAATTAAGCCAAGGTTACACCCTCACCACTAATAACCGCATGGAAATGCTCGCAGCGATTGTTGCACTTGAAAGTTTAAACCGCCCTTGTGAGATTAACCTCACCACCGACAGCCAATATGTCAAGCAAGGCATCGAATCCTGGCTTGCAAACTGGAAAAAACGCGGTTGGAAAACGGCCGCAAAAAAACCAGTGAAAAATGTCGATTTATGGCAGCGTCTGGATGCAGCTTGCGCCCGTCATAACATTACCTGGAAATGGGTAAAAGGCCACAGCGGCAATAAATACAACGAGATTGTTGACGATTTAGCCCGTGATGCAGCAGGCAGTAAAGACTTACTTGTCGATGAAGGCTATAAACCGGAATAATCTAATTCAAAAAAATCACCGCAAAGCATTTAACACTATCCATTATATGATATAAGATTTAGCTATATCATATAACGGAGTTGTTTAATGTCTATTTTAGTCGAGTCTTTTTTTCATCAACAAAGTGCTACCTTTAGCTATTTAGTGTCTTGCAGTCTCACTAAGGCGGCCATGTTGATTGATAGCACTGCAGACTTTGACGCCGCTAGCGGCATCTTGAGCTTTAAAACCGCAAATGACATTATTCGCCACATAGCTGCAAACGAGCTGGTGCTTGAGTGGATCTTAGAAAGTCATGCCCATGCCGACCACATTACAGCGGCAAGTTATATCAAACAGCAACTTGCCTCTAGCCATCCTTGTAAGCTCGCAACAGGCAGCAAAATAACACAAGTGCAGCAACACTTTAGCCGTTTATATGATATTGATATGCCCTGTGACGGCAGCCCTTTTGAGCAACTATTTAACGATAATGACAACTTTATGCTTGGCGAGTATAACGTTACGGTGATCGCAACACCCGGGCATACCCCAGATAGCGTTTGTTATTTAGTGGAGGGTAATTTATTTGTTGGTGACACTTTCTTTATGCCCGATAGCGGCACCGCGCGCTGTGATTTTCCAGGTGGCAGTGCCAAGCAGTTGTACCACTCATTACAACGGATACTCGCTTTACCAGATCAAACCATATTGTGGATGTGCCATGACTATCAACCAAATGGCCGCGAGTTAGCAAATAAAACCACCGTTGCGCAACAGCGTAATAGTAATATTCACCTGCAAAATACGGAGCAAGGTTATATTCAAACTCGGCAAACACGCGATGCCACTCTTAATGCCCCTGCTTTACTTCACCCAGCAATACAAATGAACATTCGCGCAGGGCAATTACCGCAAGCACAGCAAAATGCGCAACGTTATTTAACTATCCCGCTCACGGTGCTGCTTTGAGGTTTGACGTAATCCGGCACCTTTCACTGGCGCAAACTGAGGACGTGCGTGCCATTTAGGTTTTATTGGTGTCAATGGTGCTACTCGCTTGCGGGCCACCAGCATATAAACACTGCCCATCGGTTTTAAATATTGCTTAGTAAAACGGCGCCATGGCGAAAACCGTGACAAGCGATTCCCCCGCGCGAGTGATGAATAAATAAAACGCTCATCACTAACAATTTCAAAGCCAAGCAAATTAAGCCAGTCTTTGACACGTGCAGGGGTAAAAAAACGTCCTGTCCACGGCAGCTTTTGACCGCTAAACGGCAATAACTGCGCCAATCCACATAAGCTAAATGGATTAAAGCCAGTGATCACCATATAACCACCTGGTATTAAAGTGCGGTGCGCTTCACGTAATATATGATGCGGATCAGAATGATACTCTAAGCAATGGCTTAAAATACATGCATCAACACTGTGCTCGTAAAATGGTAACTCATCAATATCTGCAATCACGCCAGTAAATGGCCCTGACTCTGCTACACACACTTGATGTTTTATCGTGCTTTTGCTGGTATTGAGTTCACCACTCAAATTTCCCAGTTTTAACATGTGATAACCAAACATACGCGGTAACCACTTATCTATTTTACGTTCTATATCACTACGTAAATAGTCGCCATGAGGAAACTCTTGCCAAGACAGTGGTTTGGGTCCTTCTTGAAAACTAAGGGCTGGTTTCATACGCTGAGCTCGTTATACTATCTAATATCGTCACTTTATAGAGCAAAGCCACATGGTGCAAGTCAAAGCAATTAAAGCCTTTTCAGATAATTATATTTGGTGTATCAGCGAGCCTAGCACGACTCATGCATGGGTGGTTGACCCAGGTCAGGCAGAGCCCGTGCTCAACTATTTAACACAGGCAGGCTTAACCCTTGCGGGAATTTTAATTACCCATCATCATTATGACCATACTGATGGCGTAAATGCCTTACGTGAAAAATTTGCCGATATTGATGTCTACGGCCCAGCTAATAGCCCATTTAAAGGGATCACTAAAGCGCTAAACGAGGCTGATGTGATCACTGTCCTTAATACTGAGTTTACGATTATTACCACCCCAGGGCATACCTTAGATCATATTTGCTATACCAATCCTGCGCTTGCTTTTACCGGCGATACCTTATTTAGCGGCGGCTGCGGACGTTTATTTGAAGGAACCGCGGCGCAAATGCAGCACTCTTTTGATAAATTAAAAAAATTACCCCCAACGTGTGAAATTTACTGCACCCATGAATACACGCAAGCAAATTTAGCCTTTGCGTTGGCAGTTGAACCTAGCAACCGCGATTTAATTGAGCACGCGCAGTGGGTAGATACTCAGCGCCACAACAAGCAAATTACCTTACCAAGCACGCTGGCGTTAGAACTAAAAATCAACCCTTTTATGCGCACTGATATTGCGGGAATAACGGACCACTTACCTAAACAATATAATCCGTTTACAAAAAACACATTACAAAATAATGAACCTTGGCAAAACTTTGCAGGTCTTAGAACCTGGAAAGACCACTTTTAAAACAATAAATTAAAAATAATCAAGCTATTATGATTTTTATACAGTGATTATTGCAGTTTTTAAATGGTCAAAAAGTGGCAATGTTAGCTCATTACGGGTAGTATTCGCCGAGTTTTTTACCTGATGTATTGGTATTTATGAATAAATCTCCCCTCGTTTTAGCCTTGGCACTGGTGCTAAGTGGTTGTCAAACATTGACATCAACACAGTCTGACGACGCTATTGCCAAGCAAGCAACGCAATCGCAACTCGAAGGCGCAAGCCCGAATGACATTAGCGAAGCATTGATGATCAATGCGCAATACCATCAAGTGAATGATGTCGATGAAGCGCCACCCGTTTTTGATGATGTATGGGAGCGAATTCGTTACCAATTATCAATAGAAGTACCGCAAAACCGCCCAGTGGTTGCCGAACGTAATTATTACGCAAAGCACCAAGCTTACCTAGATCGCATTTCAAAACGTGCTGAGCCTTACCTACATTTTATTGTAGAAGAAGTTGAAAAGCGTAATATGCCAATCGAGATCGCATTACTGCCGATTGTAGAAAGTGCCTTTGATCCATTTGGTTATTCAAACCGCAGTGCATCGGGAATTTGGCAATTTATGCCGCAAACCGGTGAGCGTTTTGACTTAAAACAAAACTGGTGGTACGACGGCCGTCGCGACATTGTGCAATCAACTCGCGCCGCACTCGATTACTTATCTTATTTACACAAAACCTTAGATGGTGATTGGCTTAACGCCATTGCTGCTTATAACTCAGGTGAAGGTCGTTTGTTACGCGCGATAAAAAAGAATCGCAAAAAACATTTACCGACCGATTTTTGGTCGCTTGATCTGCCAACCGAAACCACCGCCTATGTACCTAGATTACTTGCACTGTCTGACTTATTAAATCGCGCTGATGAATTTGGCCTAAAATGGAACCCAATCATCAATGCACAAGTTGTCGAAGCCGTTGATATTGGTTCACAAATTGATCTGGCATTGGCAGCCCAAATGGCAGATATCAGCCTTACCGAACTGTATCGCCTAAATCCTGGCTTTAATCGCTGGGCAACGGATCCAAATGGTCCACACTTTTTATTATTGCCCACCGATAAAGTTGAACAATTTCAAAGTTTATTAGCGAAAACTGAAGTTAAAGATCGCTTGCGTTGGCAACAATATATTGTCGTAAACGGTGACAGCTTATCGGTGATTGCGAAAAAGTTTGCAACCAGCACCAGTGCAATCAAATCGCTCAACAAGCTCAAATCAAATACCATTCGTGTTGGCCAGCAGTTATTAGTGCCGTTAAGTGACGGCGCAATTAATAGCGAACATTTACCCGAACAAGTGCGTTTGGCAGCAAATAAAAACAGCCAAAAAAAGCTCTCTCACACGGTTAAAAGTGGCGATACCTTATGGGATATAAGCCGAGAGTACGACGTTACGATTAATGAACTGGCAACATGGAACAAGCTTAAAAAGAACAGCGTATTACGATTAGGGCAAAAGTTAACGGTTTATCAGAGCGCTAAGACCTCTCAGACAGCGTTAGTCAGTAGCAACCGGACAATCACCTATAAAGTTCGCCGTGGTGACTCACTGGCGCGCATTGCCGATAAATTTAACTTAAGCGTAAACGATATCATTAAATGGAATAACCTTACAGGCCAAAAGTACTTACAGCCTGGGCAAAAGTTAAAGCTTAAAGTTGACGTAAAAAGTACCTAGTTAACACTTAACTCAAAACGAACAAGAGCGCATAAGCGCTCTTGTTCGTTTTTGGTATGCATCATCGTTATTGAGGTAATTTAGTTAACCAGTCTTGTAACCATGGCTCAGCCACAGGCCAAGGCTCAAAATCTTCGCACGCATCAATTTCTAAACGATGGCCAATCGGTTTAGCTTGCAAGTCACGAAATAACTCATCAAAACTGCGTCCAGCACCACAAAAGGTATCGCCATAGCTTCTATCACCCATAGCTATAATGCCGTAAGGCTTAGCGGTTAACATGGGAAAAGTGCTATTCAACTCGTTAAAAAAACCAGCGAGATTATCGGGAATATCGCCTTGTCCGGTAGTCGAGGTGATCACTAAAATATGTGTGGCTTGCTGAATATCCGCAATGCTTGGTTGATCGACTAAATTTACGCTGTGCCCTGCTTGTTCTATTGCGTCAATAACTTCGTCACTTAAGCGCTCAGCGCCACCGTAAACACTGCCTACA
Organism: Pseudoalteromonas prydzensis; assembly: GCF_011050055.1. Lineage (GTDB taxonomy): Bacteria > Pseudomonadota > Gammaproteobacteria > Enterobacterales > Alteromonadaceae > Pseudoalteromonas > Pseudoalteromonas prydzensis_A. The sequence continues at coordinate 7,525 of NZ_DRGM01000178.1, forward strand.
AAAATGCTAATAGTCGCCATTAATAATCCTTCTCTTGATTTGGCCAGCCTAGTTGAGTACAGATGCTTAGCATTGCCTCCCCCAGTGGCGCTGTAATGTTTATTGGTTGCTGAGTATAAGGGTGCACAAAGTTAAGCTCAGTTGCAAATAACATTAAGCGGCGCAGTGCAAAATGCTCCCTAAAAAACTGATTATGTTGATTGTCACCATGATTTACATCACCAATGATCGGTAAAGATAAGTGTTTTAAATGACGGCGAATTTGATGCTTACGCCCTGTTTTAGGAAAACACTCAACCAACGAATAGCGAACTGTAGGGTAGTTACCAATGGGGATAGGCAGCGTTGCTTGATACAAACAATTAAATTGTGTTTGCGCTTGTTGCGGTGCTTTATCTTGTGCGGCAAATTTATCCGCTATTTTATCCAGCTGTTCTTTTAGCGGTTTGTCTAAAAATACCGATTCAGGGGCAAAACCACGCACTAACGCTAAATAACGTTTAGTAATTTGATTATCAATAAATAGCTGATTGATGTCTCGTGCGGCCTCAGAACTTAATGCAAACAGTAATACGCCCGATGTTGGTCTATCTAAGCGATGCACTGGAAACACATGTTGACCAATTTGATCGCGCAGCATCTGCATCGCAAATTGCGTTTCGTGTTTGTCTAAAAATGAGCGGTGCACTAATAAACCCGACGGCTTGTTAATCGCGATATAGTTTTCATCACGATACAAAATTTCAAGCTCAGCAAACTCAACAGGGGCTAGACGTTCATTCATTATTACTTCCTAATAACTGATCAAGCTGGGCTAACAATCGCGTCACTGCTGCGCCACCGCTTTTGTGCGCTAACATAAGTTCCGCCATTGGCGCGATGGCAAAGTTAGCTGGTAACGGCTGAGCGTGGCTGACCAATAGCTGCATTTTTTCAATAAATACAAATTGCAGCCATTGTTCAAAGGCCATGGTATCGTGACAAAAAGGTACGGTTGAATTTAACGCTTGCACAGCCAGCGGCTCATCTTGCCACAATTGGTGCTGCTTCAATAAGCCTTCCAGTTGCGTTAAATACGCTTGGATCTGTTGGTACATAACCACCTACAATCATAAATATTGGCTAATTATACCCTGTTCCCTCAGCGCCTGCTATGGCGTATAATTTACAGAATTTTGCAGTAAAAATCAGTGGATCATTATGACCGAGCAAATCGCAACTTTAGGGCAATTACTGGATGGCGCAGGCACCACATGGCGCGTTTTTGATATTGGCAGACATATAACTAAACTAAATAAGAAGCAATTTTTCGCCATTGAACAGGCGCAAGTCCCCTATCCTTTTCCTTTAGCAGGTCATGCTTGGTTAGCCATTCAATTTTGGGATAGTAAAGCCAGCAGCGAGCCCTATGTATGGTTCTTAAAATTTCCAGTGGATGAGCAAAGTAAGCTGGTTTGCGCAAGCCGCGACCATTTTGCCAATATGGTGATTGAAGCAATTGGTAATGACTTAACTGGCAGCCAAGCAGATGGTAAGCTTGATAATAACCCTTACGTATTTACCCCCAATGCCAATAAATTAGCCGCTTTTAACGCACAATTAAAAGTGCTATTAAAACAACCAGCTTCACAATATTATGAATACAGCCAATTGTACTTTAGTGGCAAACTAGGGTTTGATAATTGGCAAAGTGTTGCAGTGCAAGGCATTGCTGATTTTGCTCTGCGCTTGGATGATGATAACAACCTAACCGCGTTGCAAAATGCCTGGCAGCAGTTGCCAGCGGAGGTATTACAACCACTCAGTGCCATGCTTGAACATGTTGAAATTCCCCCTGTATTGAGTGAGCAACTGTTAAGTTATGCTCAACAAGCCATTGCACAAAAAGACACATTAGCACTGTGCTGTGCTTTACGGGCGATGTCAAAAGCACAAGCGCAAACACTGACAGCCCAGTTAGTTGATACTATTTTGCAATCAGCAGTTGCCACGGAGCCGGATGTTATTCAAACCATAGCTGGACGCTGCTTTAATTTACTGAGCGACCCTGAACGGTTACATATTTTTATGGATAACTGCGCCCACCAGCAACAAATTGAAGAACTTTTTCCAAGTATTTTCGCGGATTTAGTTGCAATACCCAATATTCGCCCGCACTTATTAGGTTTGTTACGTAAAGAAAATCGCAGCGAAACCCTCGCGCGCGCAATTGGAAGGTTATTCTCGTAAATGGCAAGTTTATGGACATTCATTATCATTGGTGCGGTTATTTATCTGTTTTGGCTTAATCGTAAAGTGGCAGAAGCCGCAAATGCACATGCCAAACGGCAAAGCGAACAACTGCAAGTACAGTTAATGAGTGTCGCCTGTATTAAACGCCGCTTTGGCTTACTAAAAAGCGGCAAGCCCGGTATTAAGAGCGAGTTTATATTTGAGTTTTCCAGTGACGGTGAGAGCGTTTATCAAGGAGTGTTATTTATGGAAAATGAAATGCTAAAAAGTGTGGTGGTGCCACCGCATAAGATTTAGTAGCGAGTTAGAAAGTTAGCGAGTTAGCGAGTTAGCGAGTTAGCGAGTTAGCAGCGCACACTGATGTTTAATCATTTCACGTCAACTATAAAAAACCAAGGCGTAACATGTAGTTACGCCCCAATCTGACTTCATCCATAACAAGGCATCCATACCTATGCCGAAGCAACCATTTTTATCTTTCCCCTGAACGGGTATATATCCAAATACACCCTCACATTGCATCTATGCAATATCCTACACGTCCTAGTGTCATCCTCTTGCCAGCCTGGCCGTCCTACGTTTACAAACGCTCCTATTACTTCCTGTAATATAATCCTTTGGGCTATCCTTATCATTAGCTCCGCTAATGTACCGCATCCTCGCGGTGTCCTAGTTCATCCTTGCATCCGTGTTAACTTGTCCATTTGCATCCTGCTAAGCTTCATGCTTAATTGCCATAATCCATTTCCTTGGCAGTAGCTCATTCATTGAGTCTATGTCGTCTTGACAAAGTAAAGTTTAAAGCAAAGCAGGCTCAAGGGTAGTTACAAATAACAATAATTTTCATGTCACAATTTTGCAAAAATAACATATATGATAAAAAACAATAAGTTAAACCTTTAGCTACACTATTTATAGAGGAATAAACGGCTAAAGCGCACGATAATGTAGGATATCTCTCACAGTGATATTTCCATAATGGCGTTTATGCCGAATCAATGTCATTGAGCTGATTTAAACAGCAGTTCACCTTGTACATTACTAAACGTTAGGTGTTGTAAAGACACAAACCCTTCGCTGGCAAAAAATGCGCTATGCTGATCTTGGGTAACAAAAACCGCCATTCCTGAAGCATCTTCATTGCTTTGCACTAAATCATTTAAACCTCGTAATAAGTAACGGCCAATACCTTGACCATGAAAGTGAGGGTCAACCGCAATAAATGCTAAAAAATAATAGTTGCCTTGCGTAATGAGTGCATTGCGGATCGTTTGCTCTTTCTCAATCAATTGATTAGTTTGTAAATAACCTGCGCTGAGCATTAATTTCAAACGCCAATGCCAATAACGCTGAGCTTGCAGCTGACTTGATGATTCGAATACACACGCAACCGCTTTTAAACGATCATTTTTATATAAACCAATCAGCGGCTGTTTTTCTTGCCAAAATGTGTTGAGTTCTTCGCGGATCAAAGCACGCAGTTTTTTTTCATAAACCGCTTTATTCGCCTCACTGTAATTAAGCATAGGTTGCAATAGCGGATCATCATGATAGGCTTGATAAATTAAACTCGCTGCGATACTAATGTCTTCTGCGGCAATATACTGCACACGCAATGTTTCATTGTCAGTCTCTACTGTCATGACTCGTCCTTATTTTTATTTTGATTTTTTCTATAGCAACAGCTATAGGTATATTCCTATCTGCGTTAAAAGGCAAATTCAGCGGGTGTTAAACTCTAACAACCCATCATAAAGTTCGATTACTGTTTTACCGTTATCATCAAGGAGCATGACATGGATACTACTAAACACGATATCAATACACTCTTCAAACAACTTGGCTTAGCAAGTTCAGAGAGTGAAATTGATACTTTCATTGCTGCTCATTCATTACCCGACACCACATTGCTGCAAGACGCGCCATTTTGGGATCAAGCACAACGCCACTTTATTGCTGAGTCATTAGCAGAGGATGGTGATTGGAGTGAAGTGATTGACGAACTGGATGTACGTTTACGCCAGCAGTAAAAGTACTTGGCTACTGCCAACCAGCTGTTATTATACCCGGCGCAGCACATCTGTGTGCTGTGCCTTACTTTAAAGAGTTTAAAAATAGAATGAATGCTGTTGTTTTTGATGCAATCAAAGCCCTTCTTGACGAAGGCAAAACCCCTACTGTCGCTTTAACTAAAAGTAAACTAACCCAACCGATCCCATTACCTGTTATTATTGCCGCTGTAAGCCAATATAAAAATAATCCAGATTCTATCCATAACTTGGCAAAATCCACCAATGTTGCAGTTGAGGCTGTCAGTGATGTAAGTCAACTTGATCGTATTGAACAAAAGCTCGATCGCTTACTCGCCTTACTCGAAAATAAAAACTAGAGACTTAACATGTTTGTTGTTGATTTAACGTTTGATTGTTACCAAGATACGACCCTTGAAAATGCCGAACAAGCAATAAATCGCTTGGTGAATGCATTGCGCTTTAACGGCCAAATAATGGGTGAAGAATTTCCAACTGTGCTAAAAGATGGCTACTTCATTACCCGCGTTATGTGCCCGACCAATGATGCAATGCACCCACTTAACAACAGCCCGTTTGTTAAACACAGTATTGATAAACTTCACGATGCCGGACTACTGGCCCCTAAAGTCAAAGTCATTGGTCAAGATATTCACTCTAACGGCGCCGATCAGTGTCATCAACCATCGAGTTATATTTTATATACCACCTATGTTCATACATGCAGTCCATTGTATTGTGGTGATGACTTTTTACCCGTTCCGTTGTTTAAAATACCTGCCATTGCCAATGGTGATTATAAAACCTTAATAAAATGGCAAGAAGATTGGCAAGCGTGTGACCAAATTCAAATTAATGGCGCAACACGCTGTGAATTTCCTGCCTTGGATGAAATATCAAACCTTGATAGCGATCTTTCGCGCCGTGGTAAAGACATCGCCAAACGAGTTAGTTTTTTAACTAAAAAACCGGTGTATTATTACTTGTATCGGGTAGGCGGTAAAGACAAAGCATCTGAGCTGGAACGTAAATGCCCAGCTTGTAATAACGATTGGAAGTTACCTGAATCATGGTTTGGGTTATTTGATTTTAGATGTGAACCATGTGGTTTAGTGTCAAATATATCGTGGGATTTTCAGTAACCATTAGTCTTTGCGTACTAGAGATTAAAAAGCGCTGCGGAGTAGCGATTACTCCGCGGCACAAACACTTACACGGTAAGTGCGGTTATAAAAGAGCCAAGATCAGCGCTAAGCACATGATGGGGTTTTTTACCTACATACTCTAAACACACTTCACCGGTGTCTAACAACACCGAAACCAATAAGTCTTCTTGATCAGTGAGGCCAATAAATACGGTCGCTGGCTGTTTTAGTTTACGCTTCATCAAGACATGACCGGTTATATTTTGCTGCAATAAATCAAAATCATCATCGCTCCATGCTTGCAATAACTCCACGTCATGACCATCAATGTTGGCAATAATACAACCGCCGAAAAACGCACCATAGTACTGTTGCAGCGCTTGAGGAAACTCAAGCTCTAGCGCCTTGGCTAAGTCAGTTAAAGAGCCGCTAGGAGTGCGAGCTATCGCTTGCCATTGGATCAACCCTTGCTCATCTGGGTGGCCAACTTCACACGGGCTTGGCCAATCACTGTCATGTTCAATCTGTGGTAACTTGCCGGTTTGCGCTTGTTGCTTACTGGCAAAGCGTTGATGGAGTTGTTCTAACTGGGTAACAATAGTCATGCTGTGAAACTCATAAGCTTTAGGTATAATGGCGCTATTGTAACTACAAAAGACCTAATATGACAGATTACAGCAACGCACCAGAATTAAAAGACAGTGTGCTTGGTCAAGCAACTGAGTATGTTGATACGTATACACCTAGCCTACTGTTTCCGATCGCCCGAAAACTTAATCGCGATGATTTAAACATTGATGAAAGCGCCCTGCCTTTTCAAGGCCAAGATATTTGGACCGGCTACGAGCTTTCATGGTTAAACCCAAAAGGTAAGCCCGTGGTTGCTGTAGCAAGCTTTGAATTTCCCTGTCAGAGCAGCCATATTATTGAATCTAAGTCTTTTAAACTGTATCTAAATAGCTTTAACCAGACTCGTTTTGATTCAGTTGATGATGTTGCCGCCATTTTAACCGCCGACTTATCAGCTGCAGTAGCAATGCCTATTACAGTCACTTTATACAGCCCCGCAGATTATAACTGTTTGCCATCTACACCCTTACCGGGTGTGTGTATTGATGAGTTAGATATAGAGATCACTGACTACCAGCTAGGCGCTCATAGTTTAAAAGCAGCGAGCAGCGAGGTAATAACCGAAACGCTGCACAGTCATTTATTAAAATCAAACTGCTTGATCACCTCGCAGCCAGATTGGGCAAGCATTATTATTCGTTATAGTGGTGAGCAGATATGCCATGAATCATTGCTGCGTTATTTAATTTCGTTTCGTACTCATAACGAATTTCATGAACAATGTGTAGAGCGTATTTATTGCGACTTAATGGCGCAATTGAATTTAGATAAGCTTGAAGTGTACGCCCGTTATACCCGCCGTGGTGGCCTTGATATCAACCCGTATCGCTCTACGGATCAGGATATCACGCCATTTAATGTGAAAATAAACCGTCAGTAATAGCCATTTTATTGTATAAAACCCCGAGCGCGCTCGGGGTTAATTTTAACTCGCTAACTTTCCAAGTCACTGACTCTTTTCGTCGGAATTGGCATACCACAAACATCAACATAATTAGGCGTTTCAACAAACCATGCTTCAGAGCGATTTTTTCGTGCTTTGATCAAGGCTAAGAATGCGGCAGAATCAGTACGCATGACCTTAAATTGGCTATTATCTTGCTTACTAATATCCGCTAACACTTGCAGATCCGTGATCGGGTTAAAAGCAGCGCCGGTATTAGCAGTGCGAGATAAACGATTAAAATGCTCCATCCCCTCTAACACACGGCCAAACACGGTAATATTACGATCCAAATAACGCGGACCATGGCCTATGGTGACATAAAACTCAGTGCCGCCGCTGTTAATATCGTTATCCCGAGCCATCGCAAAAATACCATTGCAATGCACTTGCCAAGTTTGTGTTTGTGCATCGTTTTGCGCCACGGCAAAGCCATTCAAAAATCCGGTAATAGCGGCGTAACCATCACTGTGGTCAAGTTCGGTAATATTTACGGGGCTCGGGGTCGTTAAATAAAACTCTGCGGGTATCGCTTTAACGGCGCTTTTGACTGGCTTTTTACCACTTTCATCGCCACCTTGTGCTACAAAACCTTCCACAAAGCGATAAACATTTAAATCCTTATAAAAACCCTCACGAGCAAGCTGTTTGATATTTTGCGTGTGTTTCGGTGCAAGCTGTGGGTTAAGTTCAATATAAGCAGCGCCTGTTGGCAGTGTGATTTTGATAATATTGTCAGCATCCACTACCCGCCACTGCTGCTGCGTTGCTTGACTAATAATTGCCGCCGCCGTGGGCTGAGTATCGGCTTGTGCCACATTCATTTGGCTAGCTAATAAAGCAGCGCCAATAAGCGATAATTTTTTAAACATGTTGCACCTATCATTATTGTTATGGCGTTAGATTATTTGGTTAAGCTGCTTTTATCAAGCCAAAACTGCGGCTGATAAATTGGCGCACTGTGTGGCAGTAAGGGATTCATTAGTTCAATAATACGGCGATTTTTCAAATCAGCTTGTGCAATAGTGGCAGCAAAATATTCGAAAAATAGCGTGTCGAAAGAACCATCAGCAATCGCAGCTAATAGGCCATCTTGCAGTAATTTGTGTAGTGCTTGATTATTTTTTGCCACAAAAAAATACACCGCTGATGGGTAACGAATAGCAATATGCGACTCGTGAATAATATCATCGCCATGATTTTTGGGTAAATCAAAGATATCGTATGGCAGTGCATCAATACGTCCAGAGCGCAACATTGCGATTGGTTCGGCGCCCATCCCATACATTAATGTATCTAACTCATTCCGTTTAAAAATAGCGGTATCCGGCCAATCTTCCCGCAAACCAAATACAAACGGAGTCAGTTGTCTTGCATGGGTTACCGCTGCAAACATGTCTTTATGACTAATATGCACCACAGGAATGCGATAACCGAGTAACCCTTTATCTATCGGGATCAAAATTGCTTTGGCCTGTGTTTCCCACTCTGAGCTCGTTACTCCCCAAAACACATCTATGCCATTTTCCTTACCCAATAAACGAATAGCTCTGCTTTGTGAAGGAATATCGGGCACTTTATTAGGCACCATAGTAATAGCTGACTTACTGAGTATCAACGCTAATAACTCTGCAGGATAAGGATGGCCATCAGCAGAGTAACGAATCGTTAATGGCGTGTTAGCCAAACCACTAAAGGAGATCAATAAGCAAGCTAGTAGCAGTTTTTTCAACGTCTCTTAGCCCTTAATCTAGATCAAATTTATATAGAATATCAACGTTCTGATATAGGCCACTGGTGATTTCAATATAGAGCTGCGACAGTAATTGGTAGCGTACTGCCACTTCACTTAGCGAATCAAAAATACCCACGCTGTATTTAACTTGAATACCAGGTGCTACATAACCAGAAATTTCCACTTTGGTTTCATCACCACTGCCTTTTGAACTCAAGCTGACATCCGATAGACCGAACGTTTCTCCCACTTTTGACACCATCCCTTCACTGCGACTCACTCCTTGCGCGAGTAATAACTGCGTCAACATCGCATCGGTGGAGCTATCCCCTTCATCTAAGGGTCGGCCATTTAATAAATAAGCCAATGATTGCGCTTGATCCATTGCAGGCTCAGAAAACACCTTTAATACCGGTTGCTCAATGTTACCCGTTAACGTGATCCCGGCAATCACATCATTAGCGGTATTCTCTGGGTTGCGGATCGCTTTAATATTAAGGAATGGTTTATCTATCGGACCGCTAAAACCAATTTGCCCGGTACGGATAAGTAAATCTTGGCCAAAAGAACGATAAGTCCCTTCACGTAAATTCAACTCACCGGTTGCGATCATCGGAGTTTGCTGATCCATTTTGATTGATAAATCACCTTCAATTTTAGACTCCAAACCAAACGAATCGATACGCACATCATTTTCAACAATCAGCTTAAGGTCAATATCGTAGTCAAACGGTACCGCTTGAGTTTGCTCTGCTTGTTTGTCGATAATAATTTCATCATCACTAACTTGCACCGCCCCCTCTGGCAGCTCTTCAATTTCGATCCGGCCATACGGCACAACAACTTGTCCCGCTAATTTAAAGGCATTATCGGCTAAGCCAATCTTTAAATCCGGTGATATTTTAAATGTTACACCTTGCTGAGCACGTACATAAAACTGTTCGCCAAGCACGGCTAAGTTCACTGCAGGCTGTGCACCTTGCCAATCAATATCACCCACTAAGGCTAAATTACCGCCTTGTGCATCGTTTAATTTACCGTCAAGGGTGGCTTTGGTTTTATCAAAAGTAATACTGATATTTGAATCAACAATAGCGACAGGAAGCTGATCGCCTTGTAAATTCACATCAATGACTTCCAGTTCACCGTTAAGTAACGGGGCACTTAGTGTGCCTGCTAAGGCAATTTGACCACTGATACTGCCTTTTAATTGCTCAAGCGTGCCAATAAAAGGCTGTAAATCCGTTAATAAAATTTTATCAATCATTAGCTGCCCGCTCAGTAACTGTTGGCCAGTTAAATCGTCAGCATTCACATCCGCATTGATATCACCAAGTACTGTGGAGCTCAATCGAGCCTCTAACTTAGCATCACGCGGATCTGCTATGGCATTGAGGGTGAATGTTTCTATTGGTAAGCGATAACGTTTTTCTTCGTTAATAAGCGTCGCGGCCAAATCATGAGAGTTTATTGTCGCGGATAAACTTTGTAATTGACTAGCTTGCCAATTTGCCTTGATCTGCCCCGCAAAACCACCTTCGGTAATAATGTTTTTAGGCAATAAATGTTTAATTTCGGCTAAATCAAAATTCTCTAACTTGGCATTAAGCTGCCCAAGCTGTGCGGTTTGCTTGAGTAGCTCAATACACAGTTTACTGTTGGCACTTTGCCAACAATGTTGCTGTACGGAAAAATCACCATTATCAATATTAAATTTAATTGCAACAGCAGGTTCAGTAGTAAAATCAATTACATTATCGCTCAGCAGCACATCAGTTAGGCTACCTTGCCACACATTGTTAGTAAATTTACCAGCAACCTCAAGTTGGGCTTTTCCCTCTACAGCAGCTAAATCAAGTTGTAGTTGATGGTCTGTTTTATCCCCTGCTGCTGTAATAGTAAAACTGTTAATTTGCTGCCCAGCTACACTTGCATCTGTTACTTTTAAGCTCACATTAGTTTGCCAATCAGCGGCATAGTTAAAGTCAGTTTTTACACTCAAATCTTTAATAGTAATATCAGCAAAACTTAAATCACGTAGACCAACATCTAAATTAACAACTGGTTCTAAACGCGCTCCTGATATAGCAAGCTTTCCTTCACCAACACCAGTAAAGGGCTGTTTCTTTTGTGCTGATTTATTTAAATGGAGTAAGCCTTTAATATGCCATTGCTCGGAAATATCACCCGACAAGGCGAGTTTATTTTCACCACTGACAAGCTCAAATTTCTCAATACTGGCATGCAATGAATTATTTAAATCAAAATCGGAGACAAAGGTAAATGGAATATCATCAACCGTACCGCCAAGTTGAGTATCGGTCATTTTCAATTGCCACTGCTGTTGCGAAGCACTAAATACGCCGTTAAATTGCCCTGACAAATCACTCGTTACAGTGTCAGTTAAATACTGTGCTTTCAAGTTAGCGAGTTTTCCTGAAAACTCACTATAAATTCCCTTATCCCAACGCGCAGATGCTGTCATAGTGGCTTTACTTTCATTTGCGAGTACTGACAAGTTTTCAACATCGATATGCGTTAAGCTGCCTTTGAGCGCACTTTCCAACTGCACTTTAGGGTATGCCGCTAATTGACTCTGCGCCATTAGTTGCAATGTATAGTCATCGGCATTTCCTGCACCGGTTAACTGCACATCATTTATTTTTAAATTATTACTATCCACCTCAAGTAGCCACTGAGTAATATTTGCACTCATTGAAAAAGGGAAGTTTGTGGTTTTTAAATCTGCATTTATTTTTGCAGTCAGTGGATACTGCCCTTGGGTGATCACATCCAGCTGTAAGTCCCGTAAGTCACCAGCTACAGCCAAAGCGACTTGATGTTCAGGATTAGTGAGTGTTAGCTCTGCTGTAATTGCCGTGTCATCGGCTAAGTTTGCTGTTAATTGGCTAGCCAAATGCCATTGTAAATAGTCAGCACTGAATGACGGCAAGAGCAGTTCGCTTTTGTCTATTGCAAAAGAGCCTTTAATATCGGTAATTTCGTGGCTTTGCTCTGCTTGTACCAGCGTGATTTTAGCGATAAATAGCTGCTCAAGTTTTGCAGCCAGCGGTGAGCTAAAATGAATATCCGGCAAAGCTGCAAGTGCAGTTAATGGCTCTGCTGGAGCGGCTTGAGTCTCTTTAAGTAGTACATCAATCTGTGCAATGGTTAATGAGCTTAAGGTGACAAGTGATTGTTCAGCGGACGCTGACAAAACAAACTTTTTCACTGCGACGTCAGCACTGGCATGGGCAAGTTCAAACGAGGCTATTGCGATCCGTTTTATCGAAATTGCCAGAGGTAAGCTAATCTCATCAGTCGTACTCGTATCAGCTGGCTCTGCTAATACTGGCTCATCTTCAGCCACGGCGGGTGGTGGCTCTGGCAATACCAGCGCAATGCTCTGTGCACTGATGTTTTCGATGCAAATACCGTTGCAGCCCCACCAAAATAAATCAACTTTTAGATTTTTTGCTTTGAAATCAAGGCCATCTTTTTGAAACTCGACGTCAAATGAATCGTTATATAAGAACCGGCCGTTTTTGATCGTTACCTGCAAACCATCAACAAGTTTATTAGCACTGTAGGCAATAAACTGATTGCCTGGCGCGGTAAATAGCACACAAAAGACTAACACCAAGATTGATGCAAAAAAAAGTGTCAGTGCCGCGGTGATTTTTTTCATTTTTGACATTAAATTTCAGGCCCTATAGTAATACTTAGTCGCGTACTCTTACTTTCTTTCGTCAGTCCCCACGCATGATCAATTCGAACAGGGCCTACTGGCGTTAAATAGCGAATACCAAAACCAGCCCCCACTTCAACGCGATCTGTAAAGTCATTGGTCGCGGTGCCACTGTCAACAAATAAGGCTGCTCGCCAACTTTCGGCAAACTGGTAATTATATTCAACCGTACCTGTCATTAAGTATTTACCACCAATCAAACGACCGGCTTCATCTTCAGGTGATATTGATTGATATGCAAAACCACGCACACTTTGATCACCACCGGCGTAAAAACGCAATGAAAATGGCACATTGTCAATATCATCCACTAACATGGCACCAACATTAGCCTTTAAAAACAATAAATGACGATCAAGATAGGTTTGTAACCACGCATTTTGGATCTGTACTCTGACGATGTTGGTCGTGGAAAACAGGTCTTTTAAACCAAATTCTGCAGATAACAACCACTGATAACCCGATGTTGGCGTTGTGCCTCCTTCGGTTTGTTTTTTTGCATAGCTGATCCCTGGCATTAACATTTTAGAACTTTGTTCTTCATCACCAATGCGGTAAGTCTCTCGGTCGCGGCGCAAAAATGCAGTACGTACCCAGTCGTCATCCGTCAGCCATTGTCGTTGTATTTGTCCCGTTAAAATTTTACTGTAAACATCGTTAGTTAACTCATCTTCGAGTTTATAACCGGCTGAAAAACGCCATAAGTCATCATTAGGATCGTCAACAGGGATCGTGTAGCCAAGCGAGATATCTTGCTGACGCTCTGATACATTTAAATTACTTTCAAGATAGTGACCGTTTTCTGTGATCCACGGTTTAGTCCATTTAAAGCGCACTTTAGGGCCTAGATCGGTACTATAACCGCCACCCACTTCATAACTATTGGCAGGCTTGTGTAGCACGTCAACTCTAATCGGTACTTGTTGATCCGCACGATTAGATATATCAGCATACACACGTACACTGGCAAAATACGGCGTGCTAGATAACGCTAAATTGTATTCCGATACTAAAGTCGCTTTATACGCTTCCCCTTGTTTAAATTTGGCTAAAGAACGAATGTATTTTTCAGCTGGAGTTTGCTCACCTAACACGAGATCACCAAATTGATAACGAACACCGGTATCTATCGTTAAGATCACCTCAGCACTATTATTCTTTAATGAAATAGCCAACTGGCGTGCTTGCCACTTCACATCGAAGTAGCCTAACTCAAGCAATTGCCCTTCAATTTTTTTACGTGCAGCATCGTAATGACTGTGATTTAAAATATCACCCTGTTTTAGCGCAATACTGTTTATGGTTTGCTTAAGTAATAAGTCATCTTCACCAGCGCCATTTACGGTTATACGCACATCAGCAATACGCGTCACCGGACCGCGGTCGATTCTTGCAATCAGTGTTTGTGTGTCATTGTCATAATTAAGCTTAATAACAGGTTTATAATAACCAAGTGCTTTTAAACTACTGGCAACTTGTTTTTTTGCATGACTTAACAAAGTACTGGTGGCTTGTTCACCTTCTAATTGCTTTAAGTACAGCGCAACATTCTTTTCAAGCAAGCCATCAATACCATTTATTTCATAGCTATTTACAACTTGTGCGGCCGCAAATAGATTAAATGAAAACAACAAAAATAAACCAACTGTAATGCGAGTTAATATCCAGCTAGGCAAGTAATTTCCTTACTTAAAAACGATTTATCGATAATGAAAGAAATAGTACCATATTGAAACCACTTCACGCAGTAACTCAAATGTGAAAATTAGTACGCTTATGTGCTGGATTTTGGTTACAATAGTCATTACTAATTTGAAATAATTTTATTGAGTTTTTAAATGCACTTTCCTGATGATGACAATGGCCAACTTTTAGCTGAAATCGCAGCTGCAGGCATAGATTTAGCCCAGATGCACAAAATTGATTTCTATATTTTATTCGAACAAAAAGTAGATGCTGAAAAATTTGCCACAGCGATAGTAGAAGATGAGCTTGCACCTACAACCGAATTAGTGCAATGCAAAGACACTGGTATTTGGGAAGTAGTAACTCAGGTACAAATGGTGCCAGATCACACTTTACTTGGCCAAACTGAGCAGTATTTAGAAAGTATCGCCAATGGCTATAATGGCTATGGTGACGGCTGGGGATTAATGGATGGCGACGACGCCTAAAACAAAAAATCAGTTAAGTTTATTAACCACTTAACTGATTTGCCTTTCTAAAATTTCCTTGGTAATCAAATAGTTTATCCGCAACCTTCCAGCCATATTTTTTACTCTTTCTGGCAATCACAAAATCCGGTGCTACCAGCTGTAATTGTTTAGCAATGACTTGCTGCGCCGATTTAAACTCTGTCGGTGCAAGACCTTGCGCGGTACGCTTAGCAAATTGTTTATTAAACGCGTAACGCGCCGCTGATTTTGAAAAGTCATATACTTCATCACAACTGGCACCATCTTCATCATAATAGGTGATCTTTATTATCTGCTCATTACTTGCAAGGCTTTCAACACTTAAACCACTACAACGCAGCACTAATGCATCTTTTAAGTTAAGTGCCGCCCGTAATTTATCATCCGGATCAGCCATTACTGCATGGCAAGCTTGGCACATACGCGCAGCAATATCATTTTCTGCGCCGCACGCTTCACATTCTTTAAAACGAAATCGATAGTCGCATTGCTCTTTTAAGCCGTCATCATCTTCAAGCAAACCTTGACAGCGGCGGCCAAAATGTTCAACGACTTTACCTTGGCTATCGGTTTTTCCCCAAAAAATATTGGCAAAACCACAGCCAGGGCACTGTACTTGTACTGGCTCGTTATCACTGTCGCCCTTTTTACTGCCTACCTCTGGGTAAAACAAATCAAAACCATTCCCAGCATAATCAATGACTAAACATTCCGTTTTTCCTTCACTTAAACGCAAACCACGACCGACAATTTGTTGATATAGACTAACCGACTCGGTCGGCCGTAATATAGCAATAAAATCCACATGCGGGGCATCAAAACCGGTAGTCAATACTGATACATTAACAAGGTATTTTATCCGCCGCTGCTTAAACGCCATAATGATCTGGTCACGTTCAGCGTTAGGTGTATCACCCGTGATCAAAGCCGCTTGTTGATCGGGCAAATAGCCATAAACTTCTTTTGCATGCAACACGGTGGCTGCAAAAATCATGATCCCTTTACGTTGCTCACTGTACTCAATGACTTGCTGCATAATGGCTTTGGTAGCACGACTATTTTTTGCCAGTAATTGATTCATATCATCACCCGTATAGCGTCCGAATGAATCACTTTGCAAAGACGAAAAGTCATAGTGGCTAATTGCAGCATCGATTTCCCGCGGCGGTGTTAGATACTGATGTTTAATCATATAGCGCAGCGGTAGTTCAAAAATGCACTCTTGGAATGGGCTGACCTTATCACCTCGGACAAAACCATGGTAATGACGATAATACACCCAGCCGATCCCCATACGATAAGGTGTGGCAGTTAACCCCAACACTTTTAACTGCGGGTTATGTGCTTTTAATGCCAGAATCACTTTCTCGTATTGACTATCTTTATCACCACTGACACGGTGACATTCATCAATGATCACTAACGAATAGTGCTGATCAAGTTGCTCAATATTTCGTGACAACGATTGGATACTGGCAAAGGTGACCTGATGTGCTAACGACTTTTGTTTTAAACCCGCAGAAAAAATACTCGCTTCAAGACCAAAGCTCTTATATTTTTCGGCGTTTTGTTCAACCAGCTCTTTAACGTGGGCAAGTACTAAAATTTTTTGTCTGGCAATGCGCGCCAACTCAGCAATAACTAAACTTTTCCCAGCACCGGTAGGTAATACGATTAAGGCAGGCTCTGAGGTTTTACGAAAATAAGCAACGGTGCGATCAACCGCTTCTTGTTGATAAGGGCGTAATACATACGTCATGGTGGCAACTTAAAGGAGCAATAACAATGAGGAGTAATTTTCAGCAAAGTAAGGGGCTCGCGGCCCCTCTGCTATTAAGCTAGATGTTTGGTTAGTTCAACACCTTGGAATGCTTTAGGACGTTTACCACGGCCAGTCCATTCAACAGTTTCACCTTCAAATTCGATACGGTATTTTGGCATTACTTTAGTGCGTTTATCATTTGCACCTTCCTGAAGGTCTTCAACAGTTAAGCCTTTCGCTTTTAATAAATCAAGGACTTCCTGTTTCGCTTGTTGTTGCTCTGTATATTTTGCGATTGCATCTGTTAATAATGCTTGTGCTTTCTCTAAGTCAGCAAGACTCGCTGATTTTATAAACGCTTTAATTTCTTTCATTTTCGACTCACTAAATTGTAAAGTTATAAATTAGATTTGATTCAAGTAAATTATAAGCCTATTTTTTTAAATAGGCCAAGCTGATTAATCAGTTTTTAAGGATTTTATTTAAACTAAGATTAATAATAAGATGAGTATAGTCATTCATTAAAGTTAAGTGGTTTATTATTCACTTTATCAGCGCTGAAAAGTGTACTTAACATGCTTAATTACATAAAATCATTTGATCACTTTATAATAAAACTACATCGATGTTATTAGCGTTTCAAACCGCTCAGCTAAACCAATATCATTAATATTTTTTTCAAGAGCAATAAAATAGGATTGCTTTTTGTCAGTCCAGGATAGACTCGAGTACGCATTATCGCTATTGTCTTTAAGTACATAAAGGATACCTGGATGGTTATTGACATAATAATTAACCGCATCCGCATCAAGGTATACGCCACTGCTTTGACTAAAACTAAACACTTTTATAATCACAGTACCAAACGTATCATTTTTGACAACCTGAGTTAACTGATCCCAACCGCTACCGGCAATAAAATTTCCGCCAACGGTTTTACTCATAACAGTAAATTCTTGTTGCACCAATATATTATCTAAAGCGACTGTGTCACCTGCAAATTGCTGCGACAAATTAGTTTGGTCTGCGATTGATTGCGCAGCCATAATTTCAGGTTTTAAGCTAAGCAGAAATAGTTCATGGCCATATTTGTGCTCTGCAATCAGTTTTGCAATATCTTTGATCTGAGATGTGTCTACTAACGCAAAACCATTGGTTTTAGTCTCTACAGCAAGCCGCACATAGCCGGTATCTTGAGCTGCATTAATGTTATCATGTTCGTGCAGAGCAATTGGTGTTTCTGTAAAAGAGAACACCTGAGCGCCCTGCTGTTGCGTTGGATGTTCAGCAAGAAAAGGATTAGCATTTAAATCGGGCTCATTAGCAAAAGCTACAACCGAGAATACAGCAGTCATAGTTACACTGAATATCACGTTACATTTTTTCATAATAGGCTCTTTATCCATAAAGAAGGCAATTAAGGGTGATCAACTAACAATTAGTATAGTCGATTAAATACACAATTTGTACCTATATAATAAATTTATTCTTTTAATTTACATTACCCGGCTCGGTTATAAACAGCAGCCCTTATAGCGCGCGCCTTCCCTTATAAATTAAGCAGTAGCATTTAATAATAACCTTATAGATACAAAAAAGCCCTGTACAAACAGGGCTTTTTTGTATCTGAATAATATAGTTTAAATGCTAGGTACTAATTTAATTGCGCCCTGCTCTACTTTCATATCTAAAGGCAGCTTGCTTAATAATGCGACTTTAGGGTCATTCATATTTAGTTTATAGACCGGATTTACAGCTAAAAACCCGTTAATAACTTTCATTGCTTCATCATCAAGAACCGCTAAATTGCCCTTAAAGCCACCAGCGTCAATGGTTGAATCAAGCAATTTTACATTGCGTAAAAATACTGCTTTCTTCTCACTATCATAAAAAGGGGCACCTTCTATTTGCAACTTTAAGCGCACCGGATATTTAAGCGCAAAGGCATTTATAACGGCGCTTGAATCTGCGCCAAGCACCACTACATCTCGATTATCAGGGCCTACATTCACGCTTAAATCATTCACATCAAATTGCACGGGTAAGCCCATCAAACTCACTTTTTCACTGAGCTTTGGCAATTGTTGGTTAAGCACTGTTTCAATCTCACTGCTAGTAAATGAATAAACAGCAACACCGTTAGTGGTATTACACGCTGAAAGTAATAAACAGCCAATTAATAAAATATACTTCATTATTTTTCCTTTACTATAATATTATCGTCAATAACTAAATAAAAATAAAAGCCGCACAATGGCGGCTTTTCTGCAATGGATAGCGCACTGGTATTGTTTAAATGCTAAATACCGCTTTTAAACGAGTTAGTGTGTCAGCATCAACTGAACCTTGACTGAGTGCCAGCAGCTGTTTTAAGTAATAATGTAAGTCTGCTTGTTCACCGCGATGTTTATCATCAAGCATCGCAACTTGCTCTGCCATACGTGAAATCCCCTCGGGGCTGCTAACATTAGCAAGAATTTCCATTCTTACTAATAGCTGTGCAACGCTTAGCTGCGTATTAACACTACTTTGCCACTGTGCTGGAATTGCTTGTTGGCTTTGCAGCGCACTAAACAAAGCCGCGAAATCGGCTTGTGCCGCTTGCTCTGTAACAGCAGCTAGTTTATCGTCAATATTAGCCAATAACTTTTGCATACGATTATTTAGTTCTTTGCTACCGTCAAGAGCAACCACCTTAGTGCGTAAATCCAGTAATTGTGCTTTTTGATTCACTGCTGGTAACGCATCTTCAAGCTCAATTAACTGGCTTGTTATTACGGCGTTGTCGGCTGCTTGTTGCTGTTTATGCTGAGCAAACTCTTCGCTGCGTTTAGCAAAGGTGACATCGTTAAATTGGCGGAATTTTTGCCATAATGCATTTTCAGCTTTCACGCCAGCAAAGCCAATACCCTGCCACTGCTGCTGTAATTCTTTTAGCTGCTGACATGCGCCCGCTAAGTCATCACTTTGCGCTAGCTGTTGCGCTTGCTCTACAAGTGCATTTTTTGCTGCTGCATTACCTTTGTGAAAGGTATTTAAGGTATTGAATACTTGCTGCTGCTGTGCTTTATATTGCGTTTGTAATGCACGATATACTTTAGGCTCTACATTACCGGCATTACGCCAGGCTTTATTGATGCGGTTGTATTGGCTTTCAAACTCTTTCCAATCAAACTCATCGCTCGTCGTATCACTAGTGGCCAATAACTTCATTTCACCAATAATAGCGTCGCGCTCAAGTTTCATCGTTTCGCGTTGTTGTTCAAGCTCAGCAAAATGTTCACGACAAGGGGCAAATAATAATTCTATCTTGTCATCAAACTCTTTTCCTTGCGCCTGCTCTTGCTCGGTATCTAAACGGCCGAGCTCATTCCAACGACGACGTAATGTTTTCACTTCATTTGCACGCTGCTTGGCATCTGTGCAAGGTTGTGCAAGTAATGCGGTGATCTCCGTCAGTAACTCTTCACGTTTAGGCGCAGACGCATATTTTTGCCAATCACGAGCATTATCTAATTGTTGCTCAAGATCTGCTTTCACTTTTTCAAGGCTTTGCTGACTATTCGCTGTTAAGGTGTCATACAACTCAATAAAGCCTTTAAAAACACCAAACGCAACATTAAAACGCCCTTGTTCAATTAAGCGCTGTACATCACGTCCTTTACGAGCAGCAAGTTGCTGGTTTTTAGTTAATTTATCACTGATAGGCGCAACAGCCGTATGCCAACGTTGCTGCTGCTGTGCAAGTTGGGTTTTAAATGGCCCTTGTAAAGGCTTAGGTAACTGAGCTAGAGATGCATTCGCCGCTTTATATGTCTGCTTAAAATGACGATTCGCGTCATCGTAATTTGCTTGTTCAATAGCATCGGTACTTATGTTAGTCAGTTCAGTTAATGCCACCTTGAATGCACTGATCGCTTCACTAAGTTCTGGTAATTTAGCTACTTGCTTAAACAAACTCGTTAATCGCGTGGTGATTTGAAGTTTTTGTGCGCTGTCTGACAGTTCACTTTGCGCCAAGCTATCTTGTGCTTGTGTCACTTTCGCTTCTAACCAATCTTGCTGTATTTGTTCTGGTGTTTCTAAACCCAGTTGTAGTGCATTTTCAATTTCATCGCTGAGAGCTTCTAAATTTGCCAGTGCTAACAGTTGCCGCTGCTGTAACGCCAAACGTTGCTGTTGCTGATCATGCGCAGCTTGTAGTTGGCTTACTAACTCATTAAGCTTGTCGGTCAGTAGCGTGTATTTAGTTGCAACTGTGTCACGTTGCTCTGAGCTTAACCAACTAAGTTCTAGCGCTTGCCATTGCTGAGTTAACTCACCGTATTGTTGAGTCACTACTGCAAAGTCTTGCTTCTCACGTAATGCATTAAGTTTTGCCAAAATAACACGGCTTTCACTTTGTACTTTTAATGGCATTTCAACGGCTAAACGCTCATTTTCTAAATGCGTTTGCAGGGCTAATTTTGCGTCCCCTTGCGCATGCTTTACTAAATTTTTCACTAATTGATGAGTGATCACTTGTTCAACAAGATACACTTGTAGTTCACTTGAGCCTTCTTTAAACGCTTTTTCAACCAGCTTTGGATTGGCTAAACGTTTTAATAACTTCGCTCTTACTTGTAGTTCTTTTTCTGCAAACGCCAATTTTTCGAGGGTTTTAACAGGAGCAAAACGCTCTATATATTCATTTTTAATTTGACTCGACAGCTTACTTTCATCATTCAGTACAGCATTCGATATATGCTGCTCGGCTAATTCTTTTAAGCTTTGATCTTGTTTATATGCCTGCCACCACAACACTAAATCATTTACTTTAGTCAGTGCTTTTTTACGAATTTCTGCTGAACTATCTTCAAGTGCTAATGCATTTAAAATAGTCGCATCACGCTCTACATCGAGCTTTTCAATTGCCTCTAAACGTACTTGTTGCTTTGGGTGCTTCCACTTTGGGGTAAAAAGGTGTTTAAAGATCATGTTCACTAAACCTTGCTATTTCGTTTTCTGCGGTGAATTCTTTTTGCAATTGTGCTTTGGTTTTTTGCACCATTTCACCATTAGAACCAATGGTAAATTGCTCATTTGTTTGCGCAACTTTAGCTTGATAAAGCATCACTAATTGCACTGTCTGCTGTTTTTGCTCAGAACTTAGCACAGTGCCATCAGGCCATTTTCCTGTTGCCGCACCATACTGTAAGCGTTCGAATAATTCTGGGGTAATTGTTTTTACAAGATTGTCGATGTTCATGTCATTTTTTCTTTTTCAGCATCACTAAAATAACGCGATTAATTAAATACCAAATACAACCGATAGCAATGGCTGCTGCGCATGCGTACCACGTTGGCGTTTCGGGTTCTGGTTGCAAAAAGTACAAGCTAAAGAATCCACCTAAAAATATGAGCAGCGCAAAAAAAGAATGATTCATAAACATTTGTTGTTTTTGAATACGTTTTTCGCGTGCTAGCTGTTGACGTTGCTCGTCATCAAGCTGCGCTACATTATTATCACAGTGTGGGCACTGTTTATGTTTATCGGATATTGACTTATTACAACTAGGACAACTAACAATCGCCATATCTTTCTCCATACTTCGCATAAAAAAGGCGCCTTGCGGCGCCCTTTATTGTACGTGTTTTATTTGTCGTTGTCTTTTTTCAATTGCACCCAATCGGTGTGAATCAAAAAACAGCTTTGATCACACTGTTTAGTCTTTAGACTCAGTATCTTTAGCTTGTTTTGCAAGACGTTTTTCCCAGAAAGTAGCATTTTTGATGCCTAACTTAACCGGATCAAATGTAATTGGGCCGCCATTTTTCTTTTGGTCTTCATAGTCGCGCAAGCATAACAGTGCAGGCCTTGCGACAAAAAATATCGCCAAAATACCCAAAATATTGATCCACGCCATCAAACCTACGCCAATATCACCAATACTCCAGATATAACCAGAGCTGTTAACCATGCCATACGATACCATAAACATAATCACTAACTTCACAATAACCAGTGGGATGCTGCCTTTAAAATAACGATTTAAATAGGCAACATTGGTTTCTGCAATATAGTAATAAGCAAGTATTGTAGTAAACGCGAAGAAAAATAATGCGATCCCGACAAATGCTTCGCCAAAACCACCAAACACGCTAAATAATGCCATTTGCGTAAAGGCAGCTGAGCCAACCTCAGTTGCAGCATCAACGTTTTGCACAATAAATTGGCCCGCAGGTAATTCACCCACGACATTGTATTGCTGAGTGATTAAAATCATTAACGCAGTCGCAGTACAGACAAAAATAGTATCAACATACACAGAAAAAGCTTGCACTAAACCTTGTTGAGCTGGGTGATCAACTTCGGCTGCTGCCGCTGCATGCGGTCCAGTACCTTGACCCGCTTCGTTAGAATAAATACCGCGTTTTACACCCCAACCAATAGCTGCACCAAAGCCCGCCTGAGCGGTAAAAGCATCAGTTATGATTAACGAAAAAATATCCGGCACCTTATCAAGATTTAAAAACACCACGATTAAAGCCAGTATAATGTAGCCTAACGCCATAAATGGCACCACAATCTGGGTAAAATTGGCAATACGTTTAATACCGCCGAAGATAATGAACGCTAATACAATCAGAATAATGGCCAATGCAACCAGTTTAAAACTGCCTACATCACCAAAACTGGTTGTTACCATAATGCCATCACCAAAAACTTGCGTGAAAGCGTTACCAACAGCATTCGCTTGCACGCCGGGTAAGAACACCCCACAGGCGATGATTGCCGACACTGCAAATAAGATAGCCAGCCATTTTTGTTCTAAACAACGGTCAAAATAATAAGCTGGGCCACCACGATATTGGCCGTCTTCTTCGGTTTTATAAATTTGCCCGAGTGTTGATTCTGCATACGCGGTACTGGCACCTAAAAAAGCCACCACCCACATCCAAAAAATAGCCCCTGGGCCACCAAAACCAATGGCTGCTGCTACCCCTGCAATATTACCTACACCGACTCGCCCAGATAATGAAACAGCGAGTGCCTGAAAAGACGAAATACCGGTATCTGAAGTATTCGGACTAAATAGGAGTTTACACATTTCTTTGAAATGTCTAATTTGCGCGAAACGGGTTAATACGGAATAAAACAGACCTGCGCCTAGACATAAGAAAATGAGTGCATTACTCCAAACTATGTCATTAACGCTGCTTACAAAAGCTTCCATGGATATCCTCACTAGTTATATTTATTATTTATAGTTACGGTACTGTGCTTGAGCGACTCAGAATGCGCGACTGATTGCTGAAAAGTAAGATGTCATTGGTATAAGAACACAGCGCCTACTTCTCTTTTCAATTTGTTGAATATTAACTTAAATCACCCATCCTTGTTAACAGTTAATTATCAAAAGAGCTAATTAGACTGCGCTAACACAGATGTAAAGCGATTAGGCGAACATCTAATCGTCATTAGTGTGTTCGAAAGATCACGCCATAAAATACTTAAACAAAGTAAAAAGGGCATCATTAAATGATGCCCTTTTCTATTAACGCAGCTTGTCAACAACATTGACGATGGCTGCCAACGTATCTTGACCAAATTGATACGAGCGGCGATCTGACCAACCATAATCTGGATCAGGTAAGCCATCGTTATCTTTAAATGGCATTTCAACCGTGTAAGCAAGCGCTTTAAATTCTTCTGCAACAGCCGATGAAGCCACCGTTAGATTGGCTTGACCTGGCTCATCTTTCGGGTAACCGTGGATATCTTGAAACTCAGGAGTCACTATGTGCAATGCCGCTTTAAAACTGTCTTCTAAGTCTTTTAAGCGCGCATCATAGCTTGGGATACCTTCACTGCCGGCAACAAAGTTATAGGGGATCGCTTCATCCCCGTGGATATCTAAGTGCATATCAACACCGGTCTCACGCATTTTATTTAGCACTAAATATACTTCAGGGCTATTTTCCATGCTTGGGGTTTGCCATTCACGGTTTAAATTCACGCCTTTGGCGTTAGTACGTAAGTGACCACGTGCGCTACCGTCAGGGTTCATATTTGGTACTATGTAGAAAACCGCTTTTGATAACAATGCCGCGGCATGCGGATCTTCGTCATCTAATAATTTATGCAATACACCTTCAACAAACCACTCAGCCATCGTCTCGCCTGGATGCTGACGCGCAGTGATCCAAATTGTCTTTTTATTCTCGTCGCTTTCGCCACCAATGCGCAATACGCTCATATCACGGCCATCAAGCGTTTCACCTAAGGTTTCAAGCTGACAGGCTTCTTGGCTTTGTGCCCACGTAATAAGATCTAAATGACGCTCGTAGCTATATGGGGCAAAGTAAGCAAAATAAACAGTGCCACATTCTGGTTCAATCTCAAATGATAAACTGCCATCAGCATAGTTTGAAGGAACCCTAAACCAGGTTTGCCGATCATACGATGCAACCGCTTGATAGCCATCCCAGCCATCTGGGTACGCTGAATTCTCAAGATTATTGATATGTAATTTATGGCTTTGAAAAGGCGTTGTTTCTAAACGGAAATGGAACCACTGGAAAAAATCAGATAAATGATCTTTATTGATCTCAAGTTGAATATCGAGTGGATCGGTCGCGGCAATGACCTTGATATTGCCACTGTCAAAATTACTGGTGATTTTCATTTTATTAAACCTATTATATGAAAAATTAATCACTAACCTATCGCTTGTTAGTTAGAAATTAAGCAACGCCCTAATGTAATGGACGCATTGTTATTAAAATGTAGCAAACTAGAGACAGCCTACCACATGGCTTGGGTTTTGAAAAAACATTCACGACTAAAAAAGCCAGCGAATGCTGGCTTTTTGTAAAGATTTTTAAGCTATTGCCTATTAACGCGGCAAGCTAGGGAATGAAACCTCAGCCATATCGCGCATACAACGCACAACTTGGCAGCTGTAACCAAATTCATTATCGTACCAAACGTACAGTACAATACGGTTGTCATCAACGATTGTTGCTGTTGAATCAACCACACCCGCATAACGACTGCCCACTAAATCTGTAGATACAATTTCAGTCGAAGCCGTGTAATCAATCTGGTCGCGTAACTCTGAATGCAGAGCAGCATGGCGTAAGAACGAGTTTAGTTCTTCAACCGTAGTGCTGGTAGCAAGGTTCAGGTTTAAAATAGCCAAAGACACATTAGGGGTAGGAACACGGATTGCGTTACCGGTTAATTTGCCTTCAAGCTCTGGTAATGCTTTTGAAACAGCTTTCGCTGCGCCAGTCTCAGTGATCACCATATTAAGCGCTGCGGCGCGGCCACGACGATCCGCTTTGTGGTAGTTATCAATCAAGTTTTGGTCATTCGTGTACGAGTGCACTGTTTCGACGTGACCATTGTTAATACCAAACTTATCATTCAGTGCTTTTAATGTTGGTGTGATAGCGTTGGTGGTACAGCTTGCTGCACAGACAATTTTATCTTCAGGCAGAATATCTTGGTTATTAACACCATATACGATGTTTTTGATATTACCTTTGGCCGGTGCTGTTAATAATACTTTTGCAGCGCCTTTTGATTTTAAATGCAAACCAAGGCCAGCTTCGTCTTTCCAGATCCCAGTGTTATCAACGATAAGCGCATTGTCGATTCCATAAGAGGTGTAATCGATTTCATCTGGTGAATTAGCATAGATAACTTGGATGTAGCTACCGTTTGCTTTAATAGCATTACGTTCTTTATCAATGGTAATAGAGCCATTGAATGGACCGTGAATTGAATCGCGACGTAATAAACTCGCACGCTTTTCAAGGTCGCCATCTTTACCACCACGCACCACAATGGCACGTAAGCGTAAGTCAGCATAAGGACCTGATTTTTCAATTAACAAACGCGCTAATAAACGGCCAATACGACCAAAACCGTAGAGCACCACATCGCGTGGCTCTTTGGCTTGTGAGTTGACAATTTCAGCTAGCTCGTCGTTTAAATACTGTTCGATAGAACGACCATTTGCAGCATCGTTAAATAAATAACCATAGGCCAGTTTACCGATATCAATACGTGCAGAGTTTAAATCCATTTTGCTGATCGCTTCTAAAAATGGGAAGCTTTCGCGTAAACGTAATTTAGTGCCTTCAAATTGTGCCACTGTTTTGTGAGATTTAATGATATCAATTGTACTGGCATTAACGAGAGGACGGCCATATACAGCGATTTCAATACCGCGATTACGATATAGCTTACCAATGATAGGTTGCATGCTTTCAGCGTAATCTTGGCGTTCTTGCCAACTATTTGTGTATTCTAACTCGTGAGATGAGGTCATTTTATTTACCTAATTAAACAATTTTTGAACGGATAGCCTTAAGACATATTGTGTTTTGAGAGCAATACGCCTCAGTGGGCAGCGCTATTCTAATTTAAACTAACTTTATTCTCCACTGTTAGAGAGCAATTCATTAAGCTAGAATAATAAAGAAATTATTAAAATGGGGTTAAAGGATGTTGCTAAGAGCAAGTGTTTTACTGAGTTTGTTGGCGTTGACTGGATGTGAAGAGCCTTTAACACTTTCCAAGGTGTGTGAAGATACACCGGGGTTATGTAATGATTTAAATAAAGACAGTCACTGTAAAGCACTGCGTGCCGAGGTGATCATGGCCCGTTACCATGAATACAAGCACCCTACTGATGACAATAAATACTTACTATTAAAAGATTTTGAAAAATACGGTCAATGCGTCTCGCTGGCAGCAAAAATTGAGCATATAAAATTAAAAGAAAAAACCACCTCCCGCGTGGAAGCTCATTTAACCAGCATCAAAGAAATGACGCGACTTTATCAAGATACCCAAAATACCAATCACCCAGGCTTATTGTATTATCAATGGTCACGCAATAATAACCAATCGGCACTGACTAAATTACTAGCCCTTGAAAACGATCCTAGCGTGACTGAAGACGCTGAAATCCAGTTTTTCTTAGCCAGTTACTATATTAAGTTTGATGAAGAGAAAACCATTGATTTACTGTATAAAACCTTAGAGCTAAATAAAGCAGATCAAATCCCAAATCCTGAAATTTACACCACCTTGATCAGTTTATTTTATAAACATGAAAAATATAAGCACGCCTATACGTTTGCTAAAGTCGCACAACTTTCTGGGATAACCAATGTTGAAATATTCCCGATTGAACAGCAGCTCACAGCCGCAGGGAAAAGTTTGAACGGATTAGATACCCTCGCACAGCAAACCTATGACAGTATTCAATCAGGACAGTTTGTCTCACCGCGAGAATTTTGATGCGCTACGATCACTGATAAATTTGCGCAGTAGCAAAGAAAAAGGCAGCTTACGCTGCCTTTTTTAATTTATTTGCTCGTGCCAACTTCAACACGAGTTTTGAGCTTTTGACCCGGTCTAAAGGTCACAACACGTCGCGCCGAAATAGGAATGTCTTCCCCTGTTTTCGGGTTACGGCCAGGCCTTTCTTTCTTGTCACGAAGATCAAAGTTACCAAATCCAGAGAGCTTAACCTGCTCGCCTTTTTCAAGCGCTGAGCGGATTTCTTCAAAAAACGCTTCAACTAAATCTTTGGCATCCTTTTTATTGATCCCCAATTTTTCAAATAGGTGTTCAGCTATGTCGGCTTTAGTAAGCGCCATATCTAGTCCCTCAACGATGCATTAAACTGTTCGGCCAGTGCGGCCACCACGTTATCAACTACTAGATTGATATCTTTCTCTTCGAGCGTTCTATCAACCGCTTGCAGTGTTAGAGCAATCGCCAAACTCTTATAATTTGGCTCAATACCTTTGCCCTTATACACATCGAATAAGTTTAGGTCAACCAATTGATTTCCGCCAACTTTTTCTATCACTGATAAAATGTCGCCAGATTTCACCTGATCTGCCACTAAAATAGCGATGTCGCGGCGGTTTGAAGGGAACTTCGAAACCCCAACTGCCTCTGGTAAATTTCTTTTTTCAATAGCAGACATTTCAATTTCAAATACATAAGTCGCATTATTGATATCTAACGATTTTTGTACTTGTGGGTGAATAGCTCCAAAGAAGCCCACCTTTTTCCCTGCAACATAAATCACTGCAGATTGACCAGGATGTAAACCATCTGATTGTTCTGCTTTGATCTCAAAACGCGTTATATCATTGGTTAATGCAAGTAATGCTTCAACGTCGCCTTTTAAGTCATAAAAATCAACAGCGCGCTTTTCTTCAAGCCAATGTTCACCATGGGCAAGACCAGTAATAGCACCACCGATAACTGCAACTTGGTTTACGCCATTTTCTGCATGTTCATCAGGTAGAAATTTAAGGCCATGCTCAAATAAACGAATACGTGGTTGTTGACGGTTTTGGTTATACATTACTGACGCAAGTAGCCCTGGCATTAAACTGACACGCATTGCCGACATTTCAATTGAAATTGGGTGTGGCAAAATAAGCGCATCGCTATCTGGATGTAAAATAGCCTGTGCTTTAGGGTCAACAAAGCTGTAAGTGATCGCTTCTTGATAACCACGAGTCACTAACGTATTGCGAAATTTATTCACTGCAATATTGGCTTCGTTATGGGTGGTCATTTTTAATTTAGCGGTTGGTGCTACGTTTGGAATACTGTTGTAACCATATACGCGAGCAACTTCTTCAATTAAATCTTCTTCGATGCGAATATCAAAACGGTAGCTAGGTACATCTGCACTCCACACACCATCGACAATTTTCACATCAAGCCCTAAACGGGTGAGAATGTCAGTTACTTTCGCATCATCAATATGATGACCAATAACACGGTCTAAACGCGCACGACGAAGACGTACTTCAGTGACCTTAGGCAGCTTATCTTTTGCAACAGCTTCAACTACAGGGCCGGCTTGACCGCCTACAATCTCAAGCAATAAGGCGGTTGCACGTTCCATTGCATCATGTTGCAGTGCAAAATCCACACCGCGTTCATAACGATGCGATGCATCAGTGTGTAAGCCGTAGCTGCGAGCTTGACCTGCGATAGCAACTGGATTGAAAAACGCACTTTCTAAGAGAATATCCGTTGTTTGCTCGGTAACGCCTGATTGCTCACCGCCAAAAATACCAGCAATCGCCAATGCTTTGTTATGATCCGCAATAACCAGCGTTGATTCATTTAATTTTGCAGTGTTGCCATCTAGTAATACCAGCTCTTCACCGGCATCGGCACTACGAACTTTAATGCCGCCTTCAATGGCACTTAAATCAAATGCATGCATTGGGTGGCCAAGTTCGATTAACACATAGTTAGTTACATCTACCACAGGATCAATAGAGCGTACGCCACTACGGCGAAGCTTTTCAACCATCCACAGCGGCGTTTCTGCGTCTAGGTTAATGCCTTTGATCACCCGACCTAAGTAACGCGGACAGGCGTCTTCATTTACCAGTTCAATCGATACTTTGTCATCAATTGTTGGCGTAACCGCAGGAATGTCTAGTGCTTTAACATCAATACTGTTAAGTACGCCCACTTCACGGGCAATCCCTTTAATACCAAGGCAATCGCCACGGTTCGGGGTTAAATCAACGTCAATGATGTTGTCATCAAGGCTTAAGTACTCACGTAAGTCGGTGCCCACCGGTGCATCGAGGGGCAACTCCATGATACCGTCGCCTTCTTCGCTAATGCCCAGCTCTACGAACGCACACAGCATACCGTGAGACGGTTGACCACGCAGTTTGGCTTTTTTAATTTTAAAATCACCCGGCAATACTGCACCTACGGTTGCAACGGCCACTTTAATGCCTTGACGACAGTTTGGCGCACCACAGACGATATCTAGCAGCTCATCGCCACCGACATTAATTTTTGTTACCCGTAGTTTATCTGCATCAGGGTGTTGACCACATTCAACCACTTCACCAACAACAACGCCTGAAAATTTTGCCGCAGCAGGCTCTACACCATCGACTTCAAGGCCAGCCATTGATAACTGTTCCGCAAGAGCCTGCGTGTCAATTGCAGGATTAACCCACTCTCTTAACCACTTTTCACTAAATTTCATGTTATTTCTTCACTCTTAACGGAACTGATTAAGGAATTTTAAATCGTTTTCGAAAAACGCACGTAAGTCATTTACACCATAACGCAGCATGGTTAAACGCTCTACACCCATACCAAAGGCAAAACCAGTGTACTTTTCAGGGTCAATGCCTACTGATTTAAGTACATTTGGGTGCACCATTCCGCAGCCTAATACTTCTAACCATTTGCCATCTTTGCCCATTACGTCTACTTCCGCTGAAGGCTCTGTGAATGGGAAGAATGAAGGACGGAAACGAATTTCCATGTCTTCTTCAAAAAAGTTACGTAAGAAATCGTGCAAAATACCTTTCAGCTCAGTGAAGCTTACATCGGTATCAACCATTAACCCTTCCACCTGATGAAACATCGGCGTATGCGTTTGGTCGTAATCGTTACGGTATACACGCCCTGGCGAAATAATGCGCAGTGGTGGTTGCTCAGTTTCCATGGTGCGAATTTGCACACCGCTGGTTTGCGTACGTAAAACCAGTTTTGGATTAAAATAAAAGGTATCGTGATCAGCACGCGCGGGGTGATGTTCAGGAATATTTAGCGCGTCGAAGTTATGAAAGTCATCTTCTACTTCAGGGCCTGATTTAACAGCAAAACCTAATTCACCAAAAAAGCTTTCAATACGTTCGATTGTACGAGTTACCGGATGCAAACCACCCGTTGGCATAACACGACCTGGCAAAGTTACATCAATAGTCTCAGCCGCAAGTTTTTCTTCAAGCGCTTTGCTTGCCAGTAACTCACGCTTTTCATTAATTGCAGCTTGCACATCTTGCTTAGCTTGGTTAATCACTTGGCCGGCTTCTTTGCGTTCTTCAGGGGCAATTTTACCAAGGGTTTTTAATAGGTTAGTGATTTCGCCTTTTTTACCAAGGTAGTTAACCCTGATATCTTCAAGCTGCGCGATTTCACTGGCACTGGCGACCGCCTCAAGTGCTTGCGCTAATATATTTTCTAAGTTCATTCGATACCTGATCTGTCACAGAGGTGATTGCTTTTAAGTAATAGCTAATGATAACTGAAAGCACAGGCTAGATTCTAGACTTTATACCAATCTTATTGAATTCTTTCCCATTCTGATCTAGCAAAATGGGAAGTTAAACGATTTTGCAGAGAAAACTAGAGTTTTAGAGTGGATTTTATAAAGGGAATAGTCAATTTACGCTGTGCAGCCATCGATGCATGATCGAGTTTATCAAGCACATCAAGTAGCGCACGCATATCACGGCTTAAACGGGTTAATAAAAACCGCGCACATTCATCGCTTAATTCAAGGCCACGCATATTAGCACGTTTTACTAAAGCTTCGGCTTTGTCATCATCACTCATGGAACGAATTTGAAATGTGGTGCCCCATTTTAACCGTGATTCAAGATCTGGCAGGCTAATATTTAGCATGTCAGGGAGTAAATCAGCAGTAACGACTAAGCACTTACCCGGTTCATTGAAACGATTAAAAAAATTAAATAAGGCTTTTTCCCAAGCGTCATTGCCAGCTACTAAGTGCACGTCATCAATACATAATACATCAAGCGTATCTAAGCCATCGAGTACCATAGGGCCAAAATCAATCACTTCACGCATGGACAGCAACATGGTCGATAAGCCATGCTCTTGAGCATGAATACAAGTTGCATACAGTAAATGCGACTTACCCGAATCCCCTAACCCACATAAGTAAGTATACTGAAATGTGGTCGCTAAACTTTCAAATGCATTTTTTAAATGGCTCACTTCCAGTGAGTTTTCGCCACCAAAATAAGAGGCAAAGGTCTCATCATCCGGTAATGTTACCGGCAATGCCATTTGCATCGGCTCCATTGTCTGCATTAAAGACCAACCCACTGATACTCTAAGTCGTTTTGCGCTGCCACAGGATAAAAAGCACGCGGGTCAACAAAGGGCTTAAACGCACGGTCCAGCTCTAACGCTTTTTGTAAATCATGCATACTGCCGGTGTGATTTAAAGCAAAACTAACCACCTCTGCTGTACGCGAAATAATGGTCACTTGGGTAACGACACTTAAACTTTGCAACTGACGTTTTGCCAATTCAATATCAACAAAGTTATTGGTGCCTTTTAATTTAAACACCGCTTGGGCAAGCTGCGTTGTAGAATTTGGGTCAACCGCATATTCATTGGCCAAACCTGCTGCTAAGCTATCAATCATTAAGGCTATGGCTTGTTGTTTATCACCGGTTACTCTGTTTGCTTCAAACAGCTCGTCGTTAGTGAAACGCCAATCAAGTAACCACACCTCGCTGTTTGGCTGTTTATATAATCGTGCCGTAATACTACGCTCGGCGCTGTAACGGCTAGACGCCAGCTCTACCGGCTCTGAAAAATTCCCCCACACTTCAGGAATACCCACTAGTGCACGGTCTTGTAAATCAAGTAATGGCACCACCACTGGCAAACCACGCCGCGCTGCGGTGCTGTAAATTAGCTGCTCTAACTGCGGATAGCTTTCTTGGGTTACCAGTTCACGACGCCAGTTATCTTCAATAGCTAGCCAAATTGCGACGAGTGGCCGACGTGTTCCCCACAGTGGCAAGTTAAGTTCTTTGATCAGCGCATTGATCTTGTTTGCCTCAAATTTCACCACGAGATTAAGCTGACCATCGGCTTTTTCGTCGTATTCAAATTTGAGCATGTATTCTGAAATATCTTTACTGCGTTGCTGAGCGGTTGGATTTTTATCCGCATTCGGATCGCCACTGACTTTGACCAGTACGTTAAGTAACGCTTCACGGCTGGCGCTGAGTCGAGCATCGCGGGATTTGTCAGACACTTTTAAGACATCTTGATATAGATCAGTCACTTCAACTGCTGTTGCAGTGAAACTTAGGAACATGGAGGCAATAACAATAAGTAATCTAGGCACAGGACATTAGTTCTTGGTTTTAAACTGATTTGATCCTAATTCAAAGCACTCAACAAAGCAAAAATATATTTGTTAAAACCCACTTACAAATAAGTGTTGGTGATCAAGGTAGAAAAGTTCACTGCTGCATCCCTGTAGGGATCGCAATTAGCTTACGGATAAGTACTTTATCGCGGCTGCTAACAATCTCATGATTGCGCTTAACCATCCCAAATTAGTTTCTAACCCTTTCAAAAACCATTACTATTACGCTCTATAAATATAAATAACGGATATTGACATGCTCGACCTAGCTGTACTGGGAGTATTTATACCGACCTTCTTTTTTGTCTCAATTACACCGGGTATGTGTATGACTTTAGCCATGACGCTCGGGATGAGTATTGGTGTACGCAGAACCATGTGGATGATGATCGGTGAGTTACTCGGCGTTGCTATTGTGGCTGTTGCAGCCGTCGCAGGTGTAGCCAGTATTATGCTTAATTATCCAATGGTTTTTAATGCCTTAAAATGGCTCGGCGCAGGCTATTTAATCTACGTTGGGGTGATGATGTGGCGGGCAAAAGCAACCATCAAATTAGATGCTGAAAATCAGCTAAAAGTCTCTCGCCAAGCATTATTCTCACAAGGGTTTATCACCGCGATTGCCAATCCTAAAGGCTGGGCGTTTATGATTTCCCTGCTCCCGCCATTTATTAATATTGACTCTGCCATAGCCCCACAATTGAGCATGTTAGTCGCCATTATTATGCTCAGTGAGTTCACTTGTATGATGCTCTATGCCACTGGCGGCAAAAGTTTACGATTATTTTTAAATCAAGGTGATAACATAAAATGGATGAACCGCATTGCCGGCAGTTTAATGATCGCGGTTGGTGTGTGGCTAGCTGTTAGTTAGTAGCCAACTAAGCACAAGACTAACGCGCAATATTCACCACTGAATGTTGCGCGCTAAATTTATATCTTTGCTATATCAGCGTTTAATCGCTATTAAACGGCACCTTTATCGTACTGCTCTTGTAAGGCAACCACTCGCTCACGTAATTCATCTGCAGTTACTGCATTGGCAGCAATAGGCTCGTCAACAGTCACAGCCACCAGCGACCATTTCAGTCGTGGTAGTCGCCATTTTGCTTTACGACTAAACATGCTGCCCCATAACCCGCCTAAATGCACCGGAATAACAGGCACCGGTGAACGTTGTATAATACGTTCAATACCACGGCGGAAAATAGCAATCGAGCCATCGCCGGTTAATTTACCTTCAGGGAAGATCCCCACTAACTCACCGTTAGCTAATGCTTTTGCAACCTCATCAAATGCTTGTTGGAACGCCTGCGGATCAGATTTTTCACTGTCAATGGGAATCGCTTTGGCCATTTTAAATAGCCAATGCAGTGCGGGAGAATAATAAATAGGGGCAAACACCATAAACCGGATAGGCCTTGGTGACGCCGCTAAAATAAACATCCAATCAACAAAGCTAACGTGATTGCTGACCAGCACAGCAGCGCCTTCACTGGGAATATTATGCTCCCCTTTAGTACGCACTCGATACATGCAAATGGTCAACAAGTAGATAACAAAGCGTAAGAAGAACTCTGGCACTTTGGTATAAATATACACTGAGATCAGTAAATTTAATCCTGCCAGTAACAAGAATAACTGTGGGATCGACCATGCAAATATAGATAGCATGACAATACTTAACACCGCACTGGCGACCATAAACAACGCATTTAACACATTATTAGCGGCGATGATCCGTGAGCGGCTTGATTCGACGGTGCGTTGTTGGATCAAAGCGTACAACGGCACAGTATAAAAACCAGACGCAATACCAATGCCGGCCATCCAGATAAAATGCCAATACATGTCACCGGTATGCAGTATTTGCTCAAGTGTAAATAATGCTTCGCTTGGTTGCTGGTAAAAGCTCATTGCAGGCTCTTGGCTCAGAAAATACAAAAATAATGTGATCAACAGCGCGCCAAACGGTACAATACCTAATTCTATCCGTGAGCGAGACAACTTTTCACACAACAGCGACCCTATCGCAATACTTAATGAAAACACCACCAAAGCGCTGGTGACGACCAGCTCATCGCCAACCATGACATATTTCACATAGTTTGGTAGCGCCGTTAAAATAATAGCGCCAATAAACCAAAACCAGCTGATGCCAAGTACGGACTTTCCGACTGATTCAGTCTGGGCATTGAGTGCTTTAAACAAACCTGTAGTCGATGAAAAAAGATTAAAGGTAAACACTAAATTAGCATCATTCGCCGCACTGTTCGGTATTGAGCGACTACTCAGATAGCCAATAACCGCCAAGCAAACAATTACTACACTAATAATCGTTGGCCCCAAGGTTTGAGTAATGTAATACGTACCAAACGTGGTGCCTAACAAAATGGCCACGAATGTCGCTGACTCAACAAGGCCATTAGCTTTGGTTAATTCATTGGCTGCAACATGCTGCGGTAAAATTGAATATTTTAACGGGCCAAAAAAGGTACTTTGTAACCCTGTTAAAAATACCGTTGTTAACATCAGCCAAACAGAGTGCGTTGAAATGGCCGCAGCGCCCACTAGCATAATCGGAATTTCGGCAAGTTTTACGGTACGGATTAATTTTGACTTTTCCTTTTTTTCAGCAATTTGTCCCGCCATTCCTGAAAATAAAAAGAACGGTAGAATAAATAAGCCTGCCGCTAAGTTAGCATAAAAAGCGCCATCGGCAACATTTGCAGTTTGAAAAATCAATAACAGTAGCACCGCTTGTTTATAAATATTATCGTTTAACGCAGAGAAAAACTGAGTGACAAAAAGCGGTAGAAAGCGTTTGCTCTTTAACAAAGCACGCTGAGGTTTTTTATTATCTTGCATTGTGATCCTTACAAATTAGCCTGACTGACGAAAAAAGTGACTCCAGCCACTAAGAAATAGATTACCCAGTTAATGGAAAAATTACGATCAAACTTTTACCACCAAGCTATAAAAACAAAAACCTGCATAACGGGCGTTAATGCAGGTTTTAACTTAATGCACGTCTAATCGTTAATTTTGACTAACCACGCGTCGGCCACTAAATGCATGCATTAACGTCATACCGTCGAGCAAGTCAAGTTCGCCACCGACTGGAATACCATGGGCTATCCGCGATGCAGCAACCTTATAACGGTGACAAAGCTGGGCAATATAATGCGCTGTAGTTTCCCCTTCAACTGTCGGGTTGGTCGCTAATATAACCTCGTTTATCCCACCTTGCTGCAACTTACTTTCAAGAATATCAAGGCCAATTTCATTTGGACCAATGCCATCGATAGGTGACAAATGCCCCATCAAGACAAAGTACAAACCTTTATACTGGCCAGTTTGTTCAATCGCCAGTACATCGGTAGGTGATTCAACCACACACAAAATACCACTGTCTTGGCGTTTTGGGCTTAAACATATTTCACATTGTGGCTGCTCTGCAAATGTACGGCAAGATTGGCAATGGCCAATTGCGGTCATCGCTTTGATAAGTGCATTACCAAGCTGAGCGCCACCTTTACGGTCGCGTTCCAATAAATGAAACGCGATGCGCTGTGCTGACTTTGGACCTATACCGGGCTGACAGCGCAGTGCCTCTATCAACTGGTTTAAACTCTCTGAAAGTTGCATGTTTTATCTTAAAACGGCATTTTCATACCTGGTGGTAGTTGCATACCACCAGTTACTTTACCCATACGCTCTTGTGTTTCTTCTGCTACACGACGTACTGCATCATTACAGGCAGCGGCAAGTAAGTCTTCAATAAGGTCTTTGTCGTCTTCCATTAAACTTTCGTCAAGTTCAACGCGGCGAACATTGTGGTTACCAAGCATAGTTACTTTAACTAAACCAGCACCGGCTTCGCCAACCACTTCTAAGTTAGCAATTTCGTCTTGGGCTTTTTGCATGCGCTCTTGCATTTGCTGCGCTTGCTTCATCATGTTACCCATTCCACCTTTAAACATAACTTTCTCTCTTTCTATTTCTAATTGCCATGAAGATAAGGGCTATTGCAGTGAATTACAATGCCTGAATACTGTTTTCGTCGATAATTGCTGAAAATAGCTGCTGTAATTGCACTATATTTTCATCGCCGTTGATCACATCAATTGCTTGCTGGTGACGCCCTGCATCTATTTTTTGCTGAATTAAATATGGCGAATCAATCACCCCTGCTGCAAAATTAATCGTCAGCTCAACATTGTGTTCATAAATAGCAGCAAGAGCTGCGCTGAGTTTTTGTCGTAACATCGGGGTATCTAGATGTTTTTGCGATTCATCCACTTCTAAATGCAACTGTTGTTGCTGTTTAGAATAAATTGAATGCAAAGCAAATTGCCGCATCCGCCCGCCAAGCCCCATCCGCTTAATTAAATAGGCCCATTCATCTTGTTGATGCGCAAAACGAATATCGCTGATCGGGCTTTGAAAATCATCCGGTACTTGAATATTTATTTCAGGCTCAGGCTCTGCCTGCACTTTTTGTGGATTAATTTGCTCCAGTAATTCTGGGGCTAAATTTTCTACAATGGTCTGATGCTTCTCTTTAAAGTCAGGCTTTACCAGCTTAGTTGGCACGCTATTGTGCGTGTAGCTACTAACCTCTGACTGGCTAGCTGTCCCCGTTATCTGGGGCTGTGACTTTTTTACTGGTGTACTGCTCTCAACCTCAGCTGTTGTGCTTACTTGCGGCTGTGTTGATACTTTACCACCAGAAAGTGTGCCTGCACCGGAAATATTTCTATCCCGTAAAATACGGGCTATTGCAGACTGCGCTTGTGCTTCTTTTTGGCTAATATCCGTGGTCGCTGAATACTCTGGCAATGAATTGCTCTGTGATACAGCACTGTTTTGCGTAACGTCATGATGGCGTTCATGCACATATTGCTCAGCTTGATGAGCGTTGTCTGCATGAAAACCTTGCTCTACTGCGTTACTCATCACAGCGTCATACTGTGATGCTAATTGCTGCTCAAGTTCTGCATCTGAATCATGCGCTGGCTCATCATGCATATTGCTCGATTGTGGCGCAATTGCAGCCATCTGAGCAGACTCACTGTTAACTGGATCGACTTGTTCTTGCGCCATTGCCTGGGGGCTGTCAGTATTTCCTACTGTTTCTTCTTCAGTGCTCGTTGCTGGTGTAGTCGCTGGCAATGTGGCTTGGTTATCAATACGCGCTGATGCCACTGGCTTATTTTTATTAAGAATATCTCTGAGTGAGCCTGCACGAGCGCGTTTTTCATCAGCCGATGGTGCAGTCGAGGCTGCGCTGGCAAGGCTTTGGTTATCAATAGGTTGAAATGCCAATAAACGCAGCATGATCATTTCAAAACCTAAGCGAGGCTCAGGCGCCCATTGTAAATCTTTTTTACCATTGAGCAGCAATTGATAATAAATCTGCATTTGCTGTGAGTCGCAGCTGTGCGCCACTTCGCTGATAAATTCGCGGTTGTAATCATCCAACTTGGCAGCATCAGGTACCAATTGGGTTAATTGCGCTAAATGTGTCAGGCCGATAAGATCGTCTAACAAGGCAATATAATTTGGATTTTGAGTCGCAACCTGCTCAATTTGCGCCATCAATGCAGGGCCGTCTTGTGCTAATAATGCAACCAACAAGTGCTGGCTATAATGGTTATCCATCAACCCTAGCATTGCTTGCACTGCTTGATGTTTAATATCGCCGTTAGTTTGTGCAATCGCTTGATCGGTTAAGCTCAATGCATCACGCATACTGCCATCAGCCGCTTTGGCGATAATTTGCAAGGCGTGGGTTTCAAAACTTAATTTTTCTTCGCCTAGTACATACTCAAGTTGCTGGAGTATTTCCGCTTGCGATAACGCATTAAGATTAAACTGCAAACAGCGCGATAAAATCGTCACCGGAAGTTTTTGCGGATCCGTCGTGGCGAGTAAAAACTTAACGTGTTCAGGTGGCTCTTCTAGGGTTTTTAATAATGCATTAAAACTGTGCTTTGAGAGCATGTGCACTTCATCAATAAGGTACACTTTATAGCGCCCACGAGTGGGTGCGTATTGTACGTTATCGAGGATTTCGCGGGTGTCTTCAACTT
Source organism: Pseudoalteromonas prydzensis (assembly GCF_011050055.1). Classification (GTDB taxonomy): domain Bacteria; phylum Pseudomonadota; class Gammaproteobacteria; order Enterobacterales; family Alteromonadaceae; genus Pseudoalteromonas; species Pseudoalteromonas prydzensis_A. Next base: position 47,032 of record NZ_DRGM01000178.1, read on the forward strand.
TCGTCCGTGATGCCGCATCAATTTCAAGTAAGTCAATATAGCGACCGGTTTCAATATCTACACAACTACTACACTTGCCACAAGGTTGCGCCGATATACCTTCATCACAATTTAAGCTTTTTGCGAAAATTCGCGCGATGGTGGTTTTACCCACCCCGCGAGTCCCAGTGAACAAATAAGCGTGATGCAATCTATTTTGTGTTAAAGCATTAATAAGTGCTTGTTTCACATGAGATTGACCGACCAATTCATGAAAGGTCTGTGGACGCCACTTTCTCGCTAGGACTTGATAACTCATTAATTATTCGCCTTCGAATTCAACCAATTTTAGGATTTTAATCCCCATCTTCGCAATGCGTTGTTCGCCACCAAGTTCAGGTAGTGATACGACAAATGCTGCATCTGTCGCATGACCACCTAATTTATTCACTAACTTAGCAGTCGCTTCAATCGTACCACCCGTCGCTAATAAGTCATCCACTAATAGCACTTTATCGCCTGGGACAATCGCATCGGTGTGCAATTCTAAAACATCCTCACCATATTCTAGCTGGTAATCTTGAGAGATCACTGCACGTGGTAACTTACCTGGTTTACGCACAGGAATAAACGGAATACCAAGCGCATATGAAAGTGGTGCACCAAAAATAAAACCACGGGATTCAGTACCAATGATTTTAGTAAAGCCTTGATCTTTATAGGCGCTTATAAATGCATTGATCGTTGCTTGAAATGCCGCAGGATCAGCCATTAACGTTGTTACATCACGGAACATAATGCCCGCTTTTGGGTAATTTGCAATGGTCGTAATGCTATCTTTGATGATAGATGGAGTTACTTGAGTCATAATTTAAATTATTTTATCTGTAATATTACAAAGCAGAGAAGTATAACATTACAAAAATCAGTTGTCGGCAGGAAGTTTAGAAAAAGATAAGGCTGCAAAGGCAGCCTCTAAATTTGCATGGTGCAAATTAAGATACAGTGGTGATCCAGCCTAGGATTGCATTTAAACAGCCAATTCCTACAAACACGGCTAAAAACGCAAGAAAATACATTGCATTAAATGGGTCTTTAAAATCTTTATCTTCAGACATGAAGTACTACCTTTTATTAAGCGCGACAAATTAAGGCGCACATAATAGACGATGTGAAATAATCAATAAAGGTTTTAAGGGGGATTTTTTGTCACGATGACACCAAGTGAGGCCATCGCATTTAACGTTGCAGTCGCACCTTGAAATAATTGCTCTGTCGTAAATTGTGGGGCTTGTTGAGCAACTTGCGCCACCAAAGCAGGTAAACGAATACCTGGGGTGACATCTATAATCGATAATAACAGCGCCGTCATTGCATTGGTGGCAAGAAACTGTACTTCGTCATCTGCATCACGGTATACCACAAAATAATGAGCTTGCGCACTGGGCTGCTGCGGCTGAAAATCCACACTGATATGCTGCACAGCAAACTGATAACTCAAATTTCTGGCACTACTACTTAAATAAAGTGCCTGCTCAGTTAACTCACCAGTAATAGCACATTCCAGTGGATCAGTTTGCGCTATTGATACATCAAGCTCAACCCATTCATAATGGGCAAGCTCCAACATAAATACTGGATCGCTTGGTTGCAAAATATAGTCATTACTTAAATATGTAATAAACTCACCCGCGATATCCAAAAAATAAGGTGAGTGGCAATCGTGCTCTGCAAAAAACCGCCGCACTAACCTTATCCAGTCATCATCGCTGTAAAGTGTTTTCAGTACCGGAAAACCAGAGGAAATAAAACCATTGATATTATTAAAAAATAAATCACGGTAAATAGCCATACGGCGGTCTTCGATGCCATCCGGTTTGGGCTGTAATTGTGGATCGCGAATATGCGCCATAAACGCAAGTTGGCTATCAATAAAATTCATATCAGGCACTTTCTTTATTCTGAGTTATAGCGTGTTTTGCTTGTAACTGATGAATGATATCCAGCTCTTTTATAAGCTCAGGAATGGCAGGAATATTAAAATCACGCTCTAATAAGGTAGGAAATACCCCGTGATGTTGATAGGCAAGATCAAGCAATTGCCACACTGGATCAATCACATCCGCACCATGCGTGTCGACGATTAAATCATCCGCTTCGTTATAATGCCCAGCGACATGACCATACGCTATGCGGTTTGATGGTAAGTTTGCTAAGAAATGTTCACTGTCGTAGCCATGATTTATTGAATTCACATAAATATTATTTACATCAAGCAGTAGTTTACAGTCAGCTTGCTGTAAAATTTCATTGGTAAAATCCAACTCACTGATTTGCTGATCTGGTGCGGCATAATAAGAAACATTTTCAATTGCTATTTGTTGCTCAAGAATATCTTGTACTTGTTTAATACGAGAAACAACATGTTTAACGGCCTGCTCAGTAAACGGGATCGGCATTAAATCATACATATGCCCGCTGCCTGAGCAATAACTGAGGTGCTCACTAAAGAGTTTAATGTTATGTGTTTCAAAAAATACTTTTAATGATTTTACAAATTCAATATCTAACGGTTCGGGAGAGCCGATGGATAATGACAAACCATGACAGAGGAAATTATTAGTATCAGTAAGTGACTTAAATTGTTTAGCGAAACGGCCACCCAGTTTTAACCAATTCTCTGGTGCAACTTCCATAAAATCAATTTGGCTTGGCATATGAGTAAGCAACTCATCGAGCATTTCTCGACGTAAACCAAGGCCTACCATGCCAAATTCATCTTGTTTGATTACTGCCATTTAAATCTCCATCAATAAAAAGGGCCTATGCAGGCCCTGATCAAGCATTGCGACTAATTTTTATCATACAAATTAGCTACGGCCACCGCATTTACCTTCGCCACATTTGCCTTCTTTTTTAGCTTTGGCATCTTTAGCAGCGCCACCACATTTACCTTCGCCGCACTTGCCTTCTTTTTTAGCTTTGGCATCTTTAGCAGCGCCACCACATTTACCTTCGCCGCACTTGCCTTCTTTTTTAGCTTTGGCGTCTTTAGCAGCGCCGCCACATTTACCTTCGCCGCATTTGCCTTCTTTTTTAGCTTTGCCGTCTTTAGCAGCGCCGCCACATTTACCTTCACCGCACTTGCCTTCTTTTTTAGCTTTGTCGTCTTTAGTTTTAGCATCGCCACCACATTTACCTTCGCCGCATTTACCTTCGCTAGCGTCAACTTGGTAACCCGTCACCAGTTGTTGAAATTCAAACGGATTTGCTTGTACATCTGCAGAAATGAAACTTGTGCTGCCTACTACTACTGCGCCTAATGTTAACGCAATCGAATTCTTTTTAATTGTATTCATTTTATGACTCTCTCTAAACAAAGGGTGTACTAAGTAATAAGTAGACCTCGCTACAAAAAATAATATTTCACTTGTCTGCAAATTTTTATATTATTTTTTGCTCTCACTGCAGAAGTCGTACAACTGAGGTTAACTATGGGAGTAAAATTGGCATTTATCAATGTTATATTTACAGGTAAACTACGGCTCCTTTTCTAAAGTCAAAAGTGCCTCGATCATGAAATTAGTTTTAGCACCTATGGAAGGGGTTGTCGATTTTAAAATGCGCCAGCTACTCACCGATATTGGTGGCTTTGATTTATGCGTCACTGAATTTGTACGTGTGATAGATGCTTGCTTACCCGACAAAGTGTTTAATCGCTACTGCCCTGAATTGCAAAACAATGGCTTAACGCGTGCTGGCACACCCGTTCGCATCCAATTACTTGGCCAAGTCGCGCACGCATTGGCAGAAAATGCGGTGAAAGTAATCGAACTCGGCTCTCACGGCGTTGACCTTAATTTTGGTTGCCCAGCTAAAACGGTCAACAAAAGTAAAGGCGGTGCTGTGCTATTAAAAGATCCTGAGCACATGTATGAAATAATCAAAGCAGTCCGTGACGCCGTACCCAGCGAACATCAAGTAAGCGCTAAAATTCGTTTAGGGTTTGATGATGACAGTAACAGCCAAGAAATTGTCGATGCCGTTGTCAGCGCCGGTGCCAATAGCATTGCTATTCATGCTCGTACAAAACGAGACGGTTATAACCCGCCCGCTTATTGGGAAAAAATCCCACCGCTTATCAAAGATAAAGATATAGCCGTGGTGGCAAATGGCGAAATTTGGCAAGTAGAAGACGCGCTACTGTGCCAGCAACGCAGTGGCTGCACAGACTTAATGCTAGGCCGTGGTGCGCTTTCTCACCCAGATCTTGCACGAAAAATAAAAGCACATGTTAATGGTAAACAATACGCAAGCCTGCAATGGGAACATATTCTGCATCATTTAATTAATTCAGCCATCCACCATGATCCCGCTAAAGATGAAAAATATTTTGCTTCTCGCACTAAGCAATGGTTGGGCTATTTAAAACGTCAATACTCTCAAGCTGATACTTTATTTGATGAGATCAGACGCTTAAAGATAAAAGAAGATGTGGCAGATGTTTTGAAAAAATACGCAATTGCACCTTAATTTGACACACATCATAGTGCCTTTCTTTAATTAATGAATACTGTAGCATTGCTCAACGAGGATAATGACAATGATCAATGCTCAACACCACCTTCAGTTACTAAATACAGAGTTGCAGCAAGTAAGGCAAGCCTTACTATTGAGGCTCTCAGACTCAAATAACCTTATTCATCATGCATTGGTTGCGACGTTACACGAACACAACCCTGAGCAGTGGTTAGAACTCACACAAAAGCAGCTTGGCACTGAATACCAAGATATCATTTTACGCTTAGAGCAGCTTGAAGCAGCGGTTTGCCAAATTGATATTGGCCAATACGGCTATTGCTGTGACTGTGAAGAAAAAATTGACCCGCAACGGCTAAATGCCGATCCAACAGCGCAGCGCTGTGGCAACTGCGAGTCAAAATTATAAAAATCCGCAAGCTAATTTACGGTGTTGTTAAAAGTGTTGCGAACGCAAAACTTTGCGCCGGATAAAAAATGATATCAGCCACTAAGTAGTCGACTTGTTGTGGCGTCATTTTTAACCGTTTCAGTAAATTAACTTTCGCTTGTTGCACTGTCCAAGCATGGTAATGAATGCCAAGATCGGTTTCCATCATCGTAAGCCAAAATGTTCGCTCTTCATCACTGAGTCCTGCAGCTACTTGCTGAGCAGAGCTGCTAAGGTTTTGGTAGTTTTGCGCCCAATCAAAACCGTGGGGTTGATTTTTAGACTGTGCAAAACGCTGCTCAAGCACTGAGTGTTGATGATCAATCGCTAAATTAAGCGAATATACTTCCTGTTGGCTACCTTGCAATTGAGATTGCACTGCAACCAGCCAGTTGATGGGGGCTTTCGTAGTCCCTGAGAAGTAGTTTAGTTTACTTTGGTACCAAGGCCCACCATTCGATAAACCATGCAAACCAGCACTACCTCGTGGCGTATAGGACGCTAAAAAAACGTTAAAATCGGTCAACGTTTGCTTAATAATAGCTGGGAGATCATCACCAGCAAGACTTTTTGCTACTTGCGTTCGCAATGCCGTAAGCTCGATAGAATTGAGTCTCAGTTTACTTTCTTGCGCTGACACTAATTGTTGCTGTGTAAAACGGATCCAACCAGCGATGCCTGCTGAAATATCCTGTTGCTGATTATATTCAAGCATATTTTCAAGCACTGGAATATAAACCGGCCAGCTGAAGTAACGCTGCGGAAAACGTTCTGCAATAATGAGGTAATCTAATAAATGTTTATCAACAGGTGCTAATTCAAGAGATTGCATCGCTTGATAGATTGTGTGGCGCTCTTTTAAATACGCATCACTAAATGGCCACTGCGACTCAGATACACTAGCGCTTGTAC